>JBLIZX010000160.1:0-2428 GCA_048860285.1 Macromonas sp.
TCACACCCCGTTCTTCAACAACTACCGTCCGCAGTTCTACTTCCGCACCACCGACGTGACCGGCTCCATCGAACTGCCGGAAGGCAAAGAAATGGTGATGCCGGGCGACAACGTGTCGATCACGGTCAAGCTGATCGCTCCCATCGCTATGGAAGAAGGTCTGCGCTTCGCTATCCGTGAAGGCGGTCGTACCGTCGGCGCTGGCGTGGTTGCCAAGATTCTCGACTGATTCCCGTTGAAGCATGCCAACCGGGGTTGACCGGTTGGCATCTCCAGCGCACCGCTCTCCCGAACTTTTAGGAACCAGTCATGAACAAGCAAAAAATCCGTATCCGTCTGAAAGCGTTTGATTACAAGTTGATCGACGCTTCTGCCGCTGAAATCGTGGACACCGCCAAGCGTACGGGTGCTATCGTCAAGGGCCCAGTGCCGCTGCCGACCCGCATGAAGCGTTTCGACATTCTGCGTTCGCCCCACGTCAACAAGACCAGCCGCGACCAGCTCGAAATCCGCACCCACCAACGTCTGATGGACATCGTCGATCCGACCGACAAAACCGTGGACGCGCTGATGAAGCTCGACCTGCCGGCCGGCGTGGACGTTGAAATCAAGCTGCAATAAACCCAGCTGGGCATAGGCGGGCGTTTTGTCTGCCAACGCTTGCGTGTTTCAAGCCTGCGGTGTAGAATCGCAGGCTTTTCAGCACTTCAGGTGCTGTGCTGGTGTTTCCAGTGCCGCATCCGGTGTCTTTAACCCGCTGTGTGTTTTGTTGCAACACAAAATGCCAGCAATCAGCCCCGGCCAATTGAAGTCGGGAACGGAGAAAACAATGAGTCTGAGCAACTCCCTCGGGTTGTTGGGCCGCAAGGTGGGCATGATGCGTCTGTTCACCGATGACGGGGACGCAGTGCCTGTCACGGTGGTCGATGTGTCGAACAACCGTGTGGCGCAAGTCAAAACCCAGGCCAATGA
The DNA here is from genome assembly GCA_048860285.1 of Macromonas sp. GTDB lineage: Bacteria > Pseudomonadota > Gammaproteobacteria > Burkholderiales > Burkholderiaceae_C > Macromonas_A. The sequence continues at coordinate 973 of JBLIZX010000160.1, forward strand.
CGGCTACGATGCCCTGCAAGTGACCTTCGGTAAGCGTCGTGCCTCGCGCGTGACCAAGCCTGAAGCCGGTCACCTGGCCAAAGCCGGTGTTGAAGCCGGTGAAATCCTGCAAGAATTCCGCGTGACCGCTGAAGTGGCTGGCAAGTTTGCTGCCGGTTCCGTGCTGCCCGTGGCCGAATTGTTTGCCGCTGGTCAAAAAGTGGACGTGCAAGGCACTTCCATTGGTAAAGGCTTTGCCGGTACCATCAAGCGCCACAACTTTGCGTCGCAGCGTGCCTCGCACGGTAACAGCCGTTCGCATAACGTACCGGGCTCCATTTCGATGGCGCAAGATCCGGGCCGCGTATTCCCGGGCAAGAAAATGACCGGCCACATGGGCGCTGAAACCGTGACCACCCAGAATTTGGATGTGGTGCGTGTTGATGAAGCCCGTCAGCTGCTGCTGATCAAGGGTGCCGTTCCGGGTTCCAAAGGTGGCTTCGTCACCGTGCGTCCCGCCGTCAAAGCTGCCAGCAAAGGAGCTAACTGATGCAAGTTGAACTCCTGAACGACCAAGGTCAAGTTGCTTCCCAATTGGAAGTGCCTGAAACCGTGTTTGGTCGCGACTACAACGAATCGCTGATCCACCAACTGGTGGTGGCTTACCAAGCCAACGCGCGTCAAGGTACCCGTGCTCAAAAAGACCGCGAAATGGTCAAGCACAGCACCAAGAAGCCGTTCAAGCAAAAAGGCACCGGCAACGCCCGTGCTGGTATGACGTCTTCCCCGCTGTGGCGTGGGGGCGGTCGGATTTTCCCGAACAGCCCGGACGAAAACTTCAGCCAAAAGCTGAACAAGAAGATGTACCGCGCCGGTATGGCCTCCATCTTCTCGCAATTGGTTCGTGAAGGCCGCCTGGCCGTGGTGGACAGCTTGTCGCTGGAAGCCCCCAAGACCAAGCTGCTGGCCGACAAGTTCAAGGCCATGAACCTGCAATCCGTGCTCGTGATCGCCGACCAAATCGACGAAAACCTGTACCTGGCTTCGCGCAACCTGCCGCACGTGCTGGTGGTTGAGCCGCGTTACGCCGATCCGCTGTCGCTGGTTCACTACAAGAAAGTGATCGTCACCAAGGGTGCCATCGACAAACTCAAGGAGATGTTCGCATGAGCAACGTCCAGTTTGACGAAGGTCGTCTGATGCAGGTGTTGGTGGCTCCCATCGTGTCCGAGAAGGGCACCATGGCCGCTGAAAAGAACAACACCATGCTGTTCAAGGTGCTGCAAGATGCCACCAAGCCTGAAATCAAGGCTGCCGTGGAATTGCTGTTCAACGTGAAGGTGTCTGCCGTCAACGTGTTGAACCAAAAGGGCAAAGCCAAGCGTTTTGGCAAGACCGTGGGCCGTCGTGACCACGTGCGCAAAGCCTATGTGACGCTGCAGCAGGGTCAAGAACTCAGCTTCGGTGGGGAGGCCGT
>JBLIZX010000161.1:0-14577 GCA_048860285.1 Macromonas sp.
GGAAAAGGAAAACCTGCGCATCGGCATGCGCGAACCCAGCGACACCTACCAACTGTACGACCAAGACCGCTTCAGCCGCCGCGTCAGTGCCGAACTGGAGGTGCAACTGGGCAAGGGCACGATTGTGGCGCGCGAGGTCAACGGCTTTGAAGGGCTGTGGATAGGCTTCGAAATTGAACGCGACAGTTACTGGCTGCTGGCCGACCCGGAACGCGTGGGCACGCTGGACAGTACCACTTGGCTGGCATGGCTGGGCATTGCGCTGGCGGTGTCGCTGGGTTCGCGCATGCCGATGCGCAGGTTTTCCTTTTCCACCAGCGTTTGCACCAGCCAGATCCGTTCAATCGCGTCGGAATGCACCAGCGCGGCCCGGCTCAGGTTCACCAGCGATGCCAATTGACGTGCGTTTTGCAGCACGCGCGGTTCAAACTCCAGCCACTGAAAGGTCTGCACCCACGCCGTCAAACAACCCAACAGCAGCAGGGTCAAAAAGAAGAACGTGCGCCAAAACAGGCTGATGCTGGGCCGCAGCCAAGACATTTTGGTACGGGGTGGGGTGGTTGTCAGCTGGCGCTGGTCGGCTGCTCAGTGCTGGTGGTGTCGTCGGGCACAAACACGTAACCGATGCCCCACACCGTTTGCAGGTAGCGTGGCACAGCAGGGTCGTCTTCAATGATCTTGCGCAGGCGCGAGACTTGCACGTCTAGACTGCGGTCGAACGGCTCGAATTCGCGGCCTCGGGCCAGTTGGGCCAGTTTCTCGCGCGACAGCGGTTGGCGTGGGTGCCGCACCAGCGCCTTGAGCATGGCGAATTCACCGGTGGTCAGCGGCATGTCCTCGCCGTTTTTGCGCAGTGAACGCTGAGCCATGTCAAATTCAAACGCGCCAAAGCGCACCAGTTCGGCTTCGCTGGACGGTGCACCCGGCACTTCGGGTGTCGGACGGCGACGCAGCACCGCATGGATGCGCGCCAGCAGTTCACGCGGGTTGAACGGTTTGCTCAAATAGTCGTCGGCCCCCACTTCCAGCCCCACAATTTTGTCCACATCCTCGCTCTTGGCGGTGAGCATGATGATGGGGGTGCGGTCGTTTTGGCTGCGCAGCCGGCGGCAAATGCTCAGGCCATCTTCGCCCGGCAGCATCAAGTCCAGCACGATCATGTCCACCGTTTCGCGCAACAGCAGCCGCGTCAGGGCACGGCCATCTTCCGCCAGCAAAACGTCAAAACCCTCCTGCGTCAGGTAGCGTTTGAGCAAATCGCGGATGCGGGCATCGTCATCCACCACCAAGATTTTGTCGGGTCGGGTGTGAGCGGTTGTGGGCATGGGCAAAGGCAGCAGCGCAAAAAAGTGGTGGGACAAAACCCCGTAAGGTCAGGCTGGCATTGTGACAGCCCGCAGTGCCTTTGGTTCCACGACCACAACGGCTTGCATTTGCACTTGCATTTTGTTACGGGCGTTGTGGCTGGAGCGCGAGTCTGCTGAGACAGTGCCCGGAAAAGCAAAAGCCCGCAAAATGCGGGCTTGGTGCTGTGGTATTTGGCTCCTCGACCTGGGCTCGAACCAGGGACCTACGGATTAACAGTCCGGCGCTCTACCGACTGAGCTATCGAGGAACAAAATTCGGTAACAAACTGGCAGTGATGATTTGGCTCCTCGACCTGGGCTCGAACCAGGGACCTACGGATTAACAGTCCGGCGCTCTACCGACTGAGCTATCGAGGAATAAGCGCGAATTATAGACAGATTTTGCAGGGCTTTGACTGGGAGCCTTAAATTTCTGCGTTGGCGCGGCAGTGTTGCCACGCGGCTTGCAATTGCTGCGCGGCTTGTTCGGGTTGTTCTGCCCCGGTGATTGCCCGTACCACGGCGAACGATCCTACACCGCTGGCCGCCACTTGGGGCAGGTGTTCTTGGGCAATGCCGCCAATGGCCACCAGCGGACGGTCGTGCAGCAGCCGCGCGTAAGCGTGCAGGCGGCCCAATCCTTGTGGCGGGGTTTGCATGGCCTTGAGCGTGGTGGGGAACACCGCACCCAGCGCCAGGTAGCTGGGGCCGACGGCATCGGCACGCAGCATTTCGGCGTAGCCGTGGGTGCTCAAGCCCAGCCGCACACCGGCTTGGCGCATGGTGTCGAGTTCGTCAGCGCGCAGGGTGTCCAAGTCTTCTTGTCCCAAGTGGATGCCGTAGGCCCCAGCGTCCAAAGCTTCGCGCCAGTGGTCGTTGATGAACAGCAGGCTCGGGGTGCCTTCTACGGCGGCCACGGCGGCGCGGATTTCGTGCCGAATGGCGGCGGCATCGCCCGATTTGAAGCGCAGTTGCAACGTGGGCACGCCCGCTTGGGCCATGCGGGCCACCCAGTCGGCGCTGGGCAGCACGGTGTACAGGCCCAAGGCGTGCGGGCAGGGGGCAAAGGCGTGCGGGCGTTGCGCCATGGGGAGCAGGCCAAAGTCGGACGCGGTACAGGGCCAGGCGGCGGTGTCAAAGCAGGCGGTGCGCTCGGTTTGGCGTTGCCAGGCTTGGGCAACGCAATGGGCATCGGCAGGGATGAAACCCAGGCGGCGTGCGGCAGCAAAGGCCACGCCATAAGGGGTATCTTCGGGCGCTGTGGCGCAGGCATCCACGTTGCTGGGCAAACCCAGCGCGACATGCTGGGCGACGATGGAGGCAATCAAATCGATGCTGGTGTGCATGGTGCGGTGTGTGCTGGTCAGGCGTGGTGCCAGAACGGGGTGCCCAGCACGGGGGTGCTGGGTTGGGCGGCTTCTTGGGGGGACATCGCCCCGGCCAAAAAGGCATGGCGACCAGCGCGTACCGCGTCGGCAAAGGCACCGGCCATGCCCACGGGGTCTTGTGCCAGCGCCACGGCGGTGTTGAGCAACACCGCGTCAAAGCCCCATTCCATCACTTGACAAGCGTGGCTGGGCAGGCCCAAGCCCGCGTCCACAATCAGCGGCACGTTCAACCGTTCGCGCAGGGTGCGCAGGGCGTAGGGGTTGATCGGGCCTTTGCCAGTGCCAATGGGCGCTGCCCACGGCATCACGGCTTGGCAACCCACATCCACCAGCCGTTGGCACAGCACCAGATCGTCGGTGGTGTAGGGCAGCACCTTGAAGCCTTTTTGAATCAACTGTTCGGCGGCTTGCACCAAGTTGAGCGTATCGGGTTGCAGCGTATAGTCGTCGCCGATGAGTTCGAGCTTGATCCAGTCGGTTTCGAACACCTCGCGTGCCATCTCGGCGGTGGTGATGGCTTCTTGCAGGCTGTGGCAACCGGCGGTGTTGGGCAACATCGGCACACCCATGCTTTGCAACAGGGGCCAAAAGCCTTGGCTCGCGTCCAGCCCGGTGGCACCCTGGCGGCGCAGCGATGCGGTCAACATGCACGGCTGGGCGCGCGCCACGGCCTGCTCCAGCACAGCGGGCGAGGGATAACGTGCTGTGCCCAGCAGCAGGCGGCTGTGGAAGGTGGTGCCGTACAGCAGCAGCGGGTCGGTGGCAGCAGAAGAAATGCTGGAAGGTGTCATGGCAGTTGTGGCAAAAAAAGGGGCTGTATCAGCCGCCGGTCACGGGTGCGATGATTTCGATCTGGTCGCCGTCGGCCAGTGGGGTCTGGGCGTAGCGGGTCTTGGGCACGAATTGCAGGTTGACGGCGGCAGCAAACGGGCCGCTGGCGGCGATGGCGGCCACCGCGTCGGCCAAAGTGGCACCGATTGGCAGTTCGTGCGGGGTTTGGTTGATGAAGACTTGCATGGTAACGGTCACAAAAGATCAAAGCGCAGTTGCAGGCGTTGTGCAGTGTGGGTGGTGCCGTGGTGCATCCATTCCAGTACCGCGTCCAGCACGGCGGGCGAGATCATGAAGCCATGCCGGTACAGCCCGTTGATGTGCAATACCTGCGGCGCACTCTCGCGCACAGCGGGCAGGTTGTCGGGCAGGGTGGGGCGGCACTGGGTGTTGAGTTCCAAAATGCGCGCTTCACCAAAGCCGGGATGGACGGCGTAGGCCGCACTCAGCAGTTCCAGCACGGAGCGCACGCTGGCGGGCGAGATGTCGTTGGTTTCGATCTCGGTGGCACCAATCACAAAGATGTGGTCTTCTTTGGGCGCAATGTAAATGGGGTAGCGCGGGTGCAGCAGCCGGGTGGGGCGGCGCAGCGTCACGTCGGGCGCGTGTAGGCGGGCCACCTCGCCGCGCACACCGCGCAGGGTTTGTGCCTGGTTGTGCTGCTGACCCCAGTCGGGCTGCGCGCCCAAGCCCCGGCAGTCGAGCACCCAACCACCTTGGCGTTGTTGTTCGGTGTAGGCTTGTTCCAACGTGAGCGCGGTGTTCCACTCCACCGCCACGCCCACATCTTGCAAGGTGGCCAGCAAGGCTTGCAGCAACTGGCGGTTGTCGAGCTGGCCTTCGTCGGGCAAATACAGCCCTTGGTGAAAGCGTTGCGCCACGGCGGGTTCCACTTCGGCCAGTTGGGCAGCGTGCAGGGGCTGCGGTGTGGGCAGTGTGGGCAAAGCTTGGCCGGTGCGGGCCAGCAGGGACTGAAAGCGTTGGGCCTCGGGCATGTCTTGCCGGTGCCAAAGAATCAGCGTGCCTTCTTGCTGGAAAAAAACGGGTTGTGCCAGTGTGCCCAGCAATTCAGGCCAGCGGTGCAGTGCGTATTGGCCCATGGCCACCACGTTGGGTTCTGTGACCGCCGACTCGGCCAGCGGGGCCAGCATGGCAGCGGCCACGCGCGCGGCGGCGTGGCTACCGTCGGGCGGCCCCGCGTCCACCACACGCAGCGGGTGGCCCGCCTGCGCCAGCGACACCGCCAGCAAACGGCCCATGAGGCCAGCGCCCAGAATCAACACCGGGGGACGTGAGGAAAGGCTTGCAGAAGACATGGGGCAAATTACATCACAGCCGCTCGGTGTGGGCTTTGCGCCGCGTCAAACCCGTACACCGCGCGCTGGCCGATAATTTGCCCATGATTTCTGTTGCGCCTCCCACCGACATTCCGCCGCATTACCCCCGCGTACTCACCATCGCTGGCAGCGACTCCGGCGGCGGGGCTGGCATCCAGGCCGATCTGAAAACCTTCAGCGCCTTGGGTTGTTTTGGCATGAGCGCCATCACCGCCTTGACCGCGCAAAACACCCAGGGGGTACGCGCTATCCATGCGGTGCCACCGACGTTTCTGGCGGAACAAATCGCGGCTGTGGTGGAGGACATCGGGGTTGATGCGGTCAAAATTGGCATGTTGCACACGCCCGACGTGGTGCGCGTGGTGGCGCAAGCCATAGACCGCTACGCGTTGCCGAACGTGGTGCTCGACCCGGTGATGGTCGCTACCAGCGGCGATGCTCTGATTCAAGCCGAAACGGTGTCGGTGTTGGTGCAAGAACTGTTCCCCCGCGTGGCAGTCATCACCCCCAACCTGGACGAAGCGGCCTTGCTGCTGGGCCGTCCGGTGCGCGCTGTGACCGATATGGAGGCCGCGTGTACCGATTTGCTGGCGCTGGGCGCGCGAGCGGTGTTGCTCAAAGGGGGACATCTGGGCAACGAGGTGTTGACCGATGTGTTGGCCGTCGCTAGGCAATCTGCCCAAGCGTGGTTGCGCCTGAGTGGGCCACGCATCGCCAGCCGCAATGTGCATGGCACAGGTTGCACCTTGTCGTCGGCGATTGCGGCCCAGCTGGCGCTGGGGCTGGACTTGCCCGCCGCCGTCACCGCAGCGCACGCTTATGTGCGCGCGGCCATTGCAGCGGGGGCACAAGTCCACACGGGGCATGGGCATGGCCCGCTGAACCACGCCCACGCGCCCCAACCCTTGCGGGTGGTGTGCTGAAGCCGCCCGTGGCCGGGTTATTGCGCTGTCCAGCCGCCGTCCATCGCCCAGGCCACGCCGCGCACGTTGTTGCCTGCGGGCGAGCAGAAAAACACCGCCAACTCGCCCAGCTCCTCGGGGGTGGTGAATTGCAGCGACGGCTCCTTCTCGCGCAGCAGTTGCTGCGTGGCTTCCTCGTTGCTGATGCCTTGGGCGGCCGCCTTGTCGTCCAGCTGCTTTTGCACCAACGGTGTCAGCACCCAGCCGGGGCAGATGGCGTTGCAGGTGATGCCCGTGGTGGCCGTCTCCAGCGCCACCACCTTGGTCAGGCCCACAATGCCGTGTTTGGCCGCTACGTAAGCCGATTTGTTGACCGAAGCCACCAGCCCGTGCGCCGAGGCCACGTTGATGATGCGGCCCCAGTTGGCCTCTTTCATCGCGGGCAAGGCCAAGCGGGTGGTGTGAAAGGCGCTGCTCATGTTGATGGCGATGATGCTGTCCCAACGCTCCACCGGAAACGCCTCTACCGCCGCCACGTGCTGAATGCCCGCGTTGTTGACCAGCACATCCACGCGGCCAAAGCGCGCGGCAGCCGCGGCCATCATGGCCTCAATCTCGGCGGGCTTGCTCATGTCGGCACCGTGGTACAAAACTTGCACACCCAAGGCTTCAAGTTCGGCCTGTGCGGCCTCCACATTGCCAAAACCGTTGAGGACAATGTTGGCCCCCCGGCGTGCCAAGCTTTTGGCAATGCCCAGACCAATGCCGCTGGTGGAACCCGTGACGAGGGCCGTCTTGTTGTTCAGCATGAAAATTGCTCCTTATCTATTACGATTGACTTGGTTCATTATCGAACAAGATTGTTGTGAAATGATGGCACCATTGCGGTGCAACGCCACACCACTGTTTTGGTTTCCAGAGAAAGGCTCCCATGCTAGAACCCACCTTGCAATACTTGGACGTGCCCGGCCCCCACGCCAAACACAGCACCGAGCGCCGTATCGCGTGGTGGGACTGGAACGCCACTGGACAACAGCAGCCCGACCATGTGGTGGTGTGCGTGCATGGCCTCACGCGCCAGAGCCGGGACTTTGACGCGCTGGCCACTGCGCTGGCCCCGCACGCGCGCGTGGTGTGTGTGGACGTGGCTGGCCGTGGCCACAGCGACTGGTTGCACGACCCCATGCAGTACCAAATTCCCACCTATGTCACCGACTTGGCGGTGGTGTTGGGCCATTTGCGCCAGACCTACGTCAGCACCACTGGGCACGATCCAGCCACCTTGGCCATCGATTGGGTGGGTACCAGCATGGGGGGCTTGATAGGCATGGCCTTGGCGGCTGTGCCCCTGATGGGCGTGCGTCGGCTGGTGCTCAACGACGTGGGTATCGAGTTGCCCACGGTTGCGCTCCAGCGCATTGCCGACTTTGTGGGCAACGCGCCCGCGTTTGCCAGCGAACAGGCTGCCGCGGCCTACCTGCGCGAGGTCTCGCCCGGCTTTGGCCCCCACACGCCCGAGCAATGGCTGGCATTGTCGCGCCCCATGTTGCGTGCCACCGCCGAGGGCTGGGTGTTGCACTACGACCCCGCTATTGCCACCCCGTTTCGTGCCACTGTGCCCGATCAGGCCAGCGCCGGTGCCGAAGGCAACGCCTTGCTGGCGCGCTTGTACGATGCCATCACCGCGCCCACGTTGTTGCTGCGCGGTGCCGAGTCCGATTTGCTGCACGCCGATACCGCCCACCGCATGACCCAGCGTGGCCCCCGGGCGCGTTGCGTTGAATTCGCGGGGGTAGGCCACGCCCCAACGCTGGTACAGCCCGAGCAAATTGCCGTTGTGACCGAATTCTTGCTGGCACCATGACCGACGTTCCTTTGCCCACCACGCCAGACACGGCCCACGCCGTTGGCACACGCCCTCCTGATGGCACGGTCACGGCCATTGCCGCTGCGGTGGCCGCTGGTACCGCCCACACCACCAACGCCTTGGCCCGCGCCCGCGCTTTTGCCGAACCGCTGCTGGCCAACGAAACGCTGGACACTGGCGAAAACATTCTCGCCCACGCCGATGCGATGGTGGATATTCTGGCCTTTATGGGGGGCACGCCTGAAATGCAGGCTGCTGCCTACTTGGTGTACGCCTGTCAGCACCTCAACCGTCCTTACGAAGTGGTGGCCAAAGCCTTTGGCGACAACTTTGCCCATTTGGCGATTGAAACCACCAAACTGGTGCAATTGCAACGCCAAGCCCGGCGCAAAGCGGTACAACTGCAAGCCCAGCGCGAGGCCGCGTTGCAAGACGGCGTGGCGGTCAAAATGCCGCTGTCTGAGCTGGATGCCAGCCAGACCGAGAACGTGCGCAAAATGCTGTTGGCCTTTTCGCGTGATTTGCGCGTGGTGATGTTGAGGTTGGCCTCACGTTTGCAAACGCTGCGTTACCACGCCGCCGCCAAATGCCTGCCCGAAGCTGGTTTGGCGCGCGAATCGCTGCACATCTTTGCGCCGCTGGCCAACCGCTTGGGCATCTGGCAAATTAAGTGGGAAATGGAAGACTTGGCGTTCCGTTTCTTGGAACCCGATACCTACAAACACATCGCTCGTTTGTTGGACGAAAAACGCGTAGAGCGCGAAAGCCACGTTGAACAAGTGCGCCAGCAACTCGAACACGACCTGCGTGAGCACAGCATTGCCGCATCGGTCGAAGGTCGGCCCAAGCACATCTACAGTATCGTCAAGAAGATGCGCGGCAAGGCGCTGGACTTCAACCAGGTGTTCGACATCCGGGCCTTGCGTGTGGTGGTGCCCGAGATCGACGATTGCTACGGCGTGTTGGCCCATGTTCACGCCCACTTCAACCCCGTGTTGGAGGAGTTTGACGACTACATCGCCAAACCCAAAGCCAACGGCTACCAATCGCTGCACACCGTGGTGCGCGACGCACAGGGTCGGGCGTTTGAGATCCAGATCCGCACCCAGTCCATGCACGACCATGCCGAGCACGGCGTGGCCGCGCACTGGGCGTACAAAGAGGCCGGTCAGAAAGGTTACGCCGGTGTCTCGGCCAGTTCCGACTACGATGCCAAGATCGCCGTATTGCGTCAACTGTTGGACTGGCAGCGCGACCTCAGCGGTGCCAAGGGCCTGTTTGACGACTGCATTTACGTGCTGACCCCGCACGCCGCCATTGTAGAACTGCCCACAGGGGCCACACCTGTCGATTTTGCCTACACCGTCCACACCACCTTGGGGCATTGCTGCCGTGGTGCGCGGGTGGATGGGGTCATGGTCACGCTCAACACCCCGCTGCAAAACGGCCAGACGGTGGAAATCATCGCTGCCAAAGAGGGTGGCCCCTCGCGCGATTGGCTCAACGCCGACTTGGGCTACCTCGTCAGCCACCGTGCCAAAAGCAAAGTGCGCGCTTGGTTCAACGCGTTGGCACAAGAAGAAAATGTGGCCCGTGGTCGCGAAGCGGTCGAAAAACTCTTGCAGCGCGAAGGCAAAACCGCGACCCGACAAGACGATCTGGCCATCGGCTTGGGTTATGGCAGCGCCACGGCCATGTTCGAAGCGGTGGGCAAAGAAGAGCTGACCCTGCGTGCGATAGAGCAGCAACTCAAGCCGCCCGACCCCCTGCCCAGTCCCGACGAAGTGGTGCTGAAAAAAGCCCGCAGCGAAGACAAACCCGCTACCGGCAACGTGTTGGTGGTGGGTATGGACTCGCTGTTGACCCAGTTGGCGCGCTGCTGCAAACCTGCCCCGCCCGACGACATCCGGGGTTTTGTCACGCGTGGTAAAGGGGTCAGCATCCACCGCAGCGACTGTGGCGACTTTGCCCATTTGGCGCGCAAACACCCCGACCGTGTGATTGATGTGCAATGGAGCGGCCACAAAACCAAAGGGCAAGACGCTGCCTTTTACCCCGTGGACGTGGCGGTGGAAGCGCACGACCGTCAAGGCCTGTTGCGCGACATCTCCGACGTGTTTGCGCGGGAAAAAATCAACGTCACTGGCGTGCAAACCCAATCCGTCAAAGGTGTGGCCTGGATGACCTTTACGGTGGAAGTGACCGATGCGTTGCGCGTGTCCAAGGTCATGTCGGCGGTGGCCGATGTGCCGGGTGTGCAGGTGGTGCGGCGGCGTTGAGTGCGCAAAAAGTTTGGTGAAGCTGTGTGAAAGGGCAAAAATGCCCTACAATACGAGTCTTGTTACCGACCCAGGCGCGTAGCTCAGCTGGTTAGAGCACCACCTTGACATGGTGGGGGTCGTTGGTTCGAGTCCAATCGCGCCTACCAAATTACAAAACCCTGCTTTGCAAAAAGCAGGGTTTTTTATTGGCCGTTTGCGCCACAGCGTGTAACCTTACTGTCTCCGTTGACGGCCGCAACCCATGTCCATTTCTCCCGCTTCCAGCAACGCGCCTTCTGGTTTCAACGGGCGTTTGTGGCACCGTTTTGTGGCCATTGCTGCGCCCTATTGGTGTTCGGATGAGCGTTGGCGCGCACGCGGCCTGCTGTTGTTGCTGGTGGTGCTGCTGCTGGGTCAGACCGCATTCAACGTCTGGTTCAACGAGGAAAGCGGTGAATTCACCTCCGCTTTGGCGGCCCGCGATGCCGACCGCTTTTGGGCTTCCATCCAGCGTTACGCTGTGATCCTGCTCGCTGCGGTGCCTGTTTACGCGCTGTATTACTATGTGCGCGACACCCTGAGCCTGCGTTGGCGGCGCTGGCTGACCGAGCACTTCATGCAGCGTTATTTTCAGCAGCGCGCCTACTACCGGCTCAATACGGTGGCGGGGTTGGACAACCCAGACCAGCGCATGGCCGAAGACATCAACGCCTTTACCCAGCAATCGCTGTTCTTTTCCATGATCGTGTTGGGAGCCGTCATTCAACTGGTGGCCTTTGCGCATGTGCTGTGGGGCATTTCGCGTGGGTTGGTGTATTTTTTGCTGGCCTATGCGGTCTTCAGCACCTTTTTTACCGCGTCGGTGTTTGGCCGACGCTTGATTGGCCTGAACTTTCGGCAGTTGCAGCGCGAAGCCGACTTCCGCTTCAACTTGGTGCGGGTGCGTGAGCACGCTGAACCGATTGCTTTTCATGCCGGTGAGGCGCGCGAGATGTCGGTATTGCAGCACTTGTTTGCCGCGCTGTACCAGAACTACCAGCAAGTGTTGCGTTGGCAATTCAAGCTCAACCTGTTTCAGTACGCACACAGCTTTCTGACCATCATCCTGCCCAGTATCATCGTCGCCGACGACGTGTTGTCCGGTCGCATGGAAGTGGGACGTGCGGTGCAAGCGGCGGGGGCGTTTGCCGCCATGCTCAGTGCCTTGACGGTGATTGTGGAGCGTTTTGAAGGCTTGAGCCGTTTTTCTGCCGGGGTAGATCGGCTGCACGACTTTGCCGACACACTGCAACACCAAGCCCAACTCGACCATGGCGAGCACGCCTTGCCAGTACAACAGTCGGACAACACGCTGGCTGAGGTGACCCGCATCGTGACAGTGCCTCACGTGGATATTGCTCTGCAACACGTCACCATCTTTACGCCCAACCGCGAACACCTGCTGGTGCAGGCACTCACGCTGGCGGTGGCACCGGGGGCTGGGTTGTTGATTGTGGGGGCCAGCGGCAGTGGCAAAAGCTCGGTGCTGCGCGTCATGGCGGGCTTGTGGCACACCGGTTCTGGTGAGGTGTGGCGGCCTGCCGACCCCGATATGCTGTTCTTGCCACAGCAGCCCTACCTGCCGCCGGGCAGTTTACGCGAACAACTGCTGTACCCGCACACCGACCGCACCATCTCGGACGAAGAACTGCTGCAATGGTTGGAGCGCGTCAACCTGCCCACGTTGGCCGACCGTTTTGGCGGCTTGCATGTGGTGCTGGATTGGGCCAAAGTGTTGTCGGTGGGGGAGCAGCAGCGCATGGCGTTTGCGCGTGCCTTGTTGGCCAAGCCGCGTTACGTGCTGCTGGACGAAGCCACCAGCGCGCTGGATGCCGCCAACGAACAGCGCCTGTACGCCCAACTGGCCACCTTGTCCATCACGCCCATCAGTGTCAGCCACCGCCCTGCGGTGCTGGACTACCACCAGCAAGTGTTGGAGTTGCCGGGCGATGGTTCTTGGTGTCTGCACAGTGCAGCTACCTACCGTTGGCTGTGAGCAGCACGCCATGCGGGATACTATCGAATCTTACCTTTGCATTGATGTCAGGAGCTTTGTTGTGCAAACCGTTCAGGCCGAACCCGTGGCCGATACTTCCGAAAGCGCGCGCGTTGTCAAAAAATACCCCAACCGTCGCTTGTACGATACCCACACCTCCACCTACATCACGCTGACCGACATCAAAGAACTGGTGATGCGAGGGGAGCCGTTCGTGGTGCGCGATGCCAAAACCAACGAAGACCTGACCCGCAGCATCCTGCTGCAAATTATTTTGGAGGAAGAAACGGCGGGTGTGCCGCTGTTCTCCGAACAGATGCTGGCCAACCTGATCCGTTTCTATGGCCATTCCATGCAGGGCTTCATGGGTTCCTATTTGGAAAAGAATTTGCAAATTTTCATGGACTTGCAGCAGAAAATGGCGGCCCAAACTTCGCTCAAGCCCGAATTGTGGCAGCCCTTTATGGGGGTACCCGCGCCCATACAACCCAGCCTGATGAGCGGCTACTTGGAGCAATCCCAATCTGCGTTGGCGCAGATGCAGGAGCAAATGCTCAGCACCTTTGGCCTCAAGCGCAGCCCCACTTCCGGCCCCACGACCTGAGACAATCCCCGCCTATGACTACCGACACCTTTTCTGTGGGCGCTGCCGTACCCACCACGCCCAAAGTGGGCTTTGTCAGCTTGGGCTGTCCCAAGGCCCTGACCGACTCCGAACTGATCCTGACCCAGCTCAGCGCCGAAGGCTACCAAACCAGCAAGACCTTCCAAGGTGCCGATCTGGTCATCGTCAACACTTGCGGCTTCATTGACGATGCCGTGCGCGAAAGCCTGGATACCATCGGCGAAGCCTTGGCCGAAAACGGCAAAGTCATCGTCACCGGCTGTCTGGGCGCACGCGCAGGTGAAGATGGCGGCAACCTGGTGCAACAGATGCACCCCGCCGTGCTGGCCGTGACCGGCCCCCACGCCACCCACGAGGTGATGGAAGCCGTCCACCAGCACCTGCCCAAGCCGCACGACCCGTTTGTCGATCTGGTGCCGCCACAAGGCATCAAGCTCACGCCGCGTCACTACGCTTACCTCAAAATCAGCGAAGGTTGCAACCACCGCTGCACCTTTTGCATCATCCCGTCCATGCGCGGTGATCTGGTCAGCCGCCCGATTGGCGATGTGCTGACCGAAGCCCGTAAGTTGTTTGAGGCGGGCGTAAAAGAACTGCTGGTGGTGAGCCAGGACACCTCCGCTTACGGCGTAGATGTGCAATACCGCACTGGTTTCTGGGACGGCAAACCCATCAAGACCAAGCTGCACGACTTGGTGCGTGCGCTGGGTGAACTGGCCCGTGCCCACGGCGCTTGGGTGCGTCTGCACTACGTGTACCCGTATCCGCACGTGGACGACATCATTCCGCTGATGGCCGAAGGCCTGTGCCTGCCGTACTTGGACGTGCCGCTGCAACACAGCCACCCCGACGTGCTCAAGCGCATGAAGCGCCCGGCCAGCGGCGAAAAAAACCTCGAACGCATCCAACGTTGGCGCGAACTGTGTCCCGACATCGTGATCCGCAGCACTTTCATTGCCGGTTTTCCGGGCGAGACGGAAGAAGAATTCCAGCACCTGCTGGACTTTGTGCGCGAGGCGGAGATCGACCACGCGGGCTGTTTTGCCTATTCACCCGTTGAAGGTGCGACCGCCAACGAGCTGCCCAACCCGGTGCCCGATGCGGTGCGCGCCGAGCGCCAGGCCCGCTTCATGGCGGTGGCCGAGGAGGTGTCGGTGGCCAAGCTGCAACGGCGCGTCGGGGCCACCATGCAGGTGCTGGTCGATCAGGCCGTGAGCTTGGGCAAAAAAGGCGGGGTGGGGCGCAGTTACGCCGACGCACCGGAGATTGACGGCACCGTGCGCCTGTTGCCGCCCGAAAAAGCCAGCAAGACCTACAAGGTGGGCGATTTTGTGAAAGCCCGCATTGTGGGCACCGAAGGCCACGACCTCGTTGGTCAAGTGGTGTGATTGCCTGCGTGTGACGTGATGCGATGAGCTAGGTTCGGCGGCGTACGCCGCTGAACCTTGTTTGTGAGCCTCGCTGGTTGCCAAGGCCGGGTGGCTCCAGCTTGTGTGGCAGTGTTCGGTTTTTTGAAGCCGGAAAACAAAAAAAGCTTGCAAATTGCAAGCTTTGATGTTTGGTGCCCAGGAGAGGACTCGAACCTCCACGCCTCTCAGCGCTAGTACCTGAAACTAGTGCGTCTACCAATTCCGCCACCTGGGCATCTCAGGAATGGATCGAATTGTAGCGTGGTTTTGGGGCAATTTGGCAGCAGCACAAAAAATTGCGCCGATTTTTGTTGCGGCGCTTGTTTGCGCCAATGGCGCACACATTTGGATGTTTCATCGAGCATCAGCCATACGAACAGGCGGTTTTTGGCCTTGCAAAAGAAAAAAGCTTGCAAAAGCAAATTTGCAAGCTTTCAACTTATGATTGGTGCCCAGGAGAGGACTCGAACCTCCACGCCTCTCAGCGCTAGTACCTGAAACTAGTGCGTCTACCAATTCCGCCACCTGGGCTTTCAGATAAGCTTTTATTGTAGCGTTAATTTAACCAAGATTTTG
>JBLIZX010000162.1:0-5747 GCA_048860285.1 Macromonas sp.
AACTCCGACTTGAGCAGCAGGCTGCCCAGGTCGGTTTTGCAGTCCACGTTGTGGCCATCGGCACCGTCCACCAAGCGGATGCTTTTGATTTTGGTGCCTTTTTTCAGCGTTGCGCCTGCGCCCTTGACCTTGAGGTCTTTCACCAGAATCACGCTGTCGCCGTCGGCCAACGGGTTACCGTTGGCATCGCGCACCACGCCGTCGTTGGCGGGTTCGTCGTCGCTGGTGGCGGCGTTGGCCGACCACTCAAAACCGCAGTCGGGGCAGACCAGTTGGGTGCCGTCGGGGTAAGTGTTTTCAAGGCCGCATTGTGGGCAGGGGGGCAAGGTGTGGGGCATGGGTCTGCAATGGAGGTAAAAAACGGCGTGTGGCGTGCGCGCTAAGCCGTGGACGATTGTTGGGCCTGGCGCAAGCTGCGGTCCAGTTCTTGGCATTTGGTCAGCAGTTGTTCCAAGTTGACGCGCACCTTCACTTCGTCTATCGCCACACTGCCTTTGGCTTCGTAGGCGGGGTCTTGGGTATCGCGCAAACTGGGTTGGCCTAGGGGCAGGCCTTTGGCGTTGACGATGGCGTACGTCCAGGGTGTGTTGGCACGGCGGCCTCGGCGCACCACAATGGCCACTTCGCCCGTGGCCAGACGCACGTAGCTGCCGGGCAGGTACATGCCCAATTGCTTGACGAACAGGGCTCCAAAAGCGGTGGGTTTACCGTCTGGCCCCAAGTACACGTCGCGCGCCACCATGTGCGGCAACAGGCCCCGGCGGCTGATGCGGGGGCTGATGCGTGCCACAAACACATCGGCGGCCTTGAGGATGCTGTGTGCCATGTCTTGCACCGGCTTGCCCAGAGGATAACCAAAGCCCGAAGCGTTTTCGTGGTGTTCTTGTACCAAGCGCAGCCATTCGGCATCGTGTACCCCCAACTGGCGCAGCAGTTCAGCCCCCGTGAGGGGGTGCTGGTGGATGGCTTGTTTGTGTTCCTCGGTCAGTGGCCCAACGTGTTGTGTCAACTGGTCTTGCAGCGGTGCCATGCCAATGTTCATGGTCAGTGCGGCCCGGCGCAACGATGTCAGTTCTGGCCCCCCCATGTTGGCCGCTGTGGCCACCAAGTCGCACAACACGGCTGCTATGAGGGCGTGTGCTGCGCTGTAACTGTGACGTGCCGCTTGTGATCGCCGTTCGCTGATCAGTTGCACCAGCACCAACAGGCTGTCGTCGGGCCGGGCGCGTAGCAGACGCAGCAAATGCTCTTCCACATCTTCTACACGCTCTAGAAATGCGGCCCGTTCCGTGGGGCGGTGCAGCAGTTGGGTCATGGCACGGTGCAGTTCGTGCCAGCCTTCCAATGGGTTGTCGCTCCATGCGCCCGTGGGGCCGTCCTCAATCACGTCGAGCGCCTTCAAATCGGTGGGGGGCTTGACCTCTGCGATGCGTTTGAGCGAGGAGTCTTGCCGCAGCAAACCGTCGAGTTGGGCCGAATACGCGGTTTTCCACACCCGGTAGTCGCGGATATGCACGGTGGGGTTGCGCGTCAGCGTGAGCTGGCGCTGCTGTTCGCTGGTCACGACCTCGCCCCGGCGCAGCAGCAGCACCTTGCCATCCGAATTCCAGATGTTGATGGGCACCGGAACCTTGAGTTCGAGCAAGCCCGGCGGCAGCGGCATCAGCATAACCCTAATCCTCCCGTCTTAGATGTCGATGTTGCCGGCGCGCAGCGCGTTGGTTTCGATGAACACGCGGCGGGGCTCCACCTCGTCGCCCATCAACATGGTGAACACCTTGTCGGCCTCAATGGCATCTTCAATTTGCACCCGCAGCAAGCGGCGTACCGCCGGGTCCATGGTGGTTTCCCACAGCTGTTCGGGGTTCATTTCACCCAGGCCCTTGTAACGCTGGCGGGCGGTGGTGCGTTCGGCTTCGGTCAACAGCCATTGCATGGCTTGGCGGAAATCGGACACGCGGGCCTCTTTTTGGCGCTCACCTTCGCCGCGCAGCACTTTGGCATCGGCCCCCAACAAACCGCCAAAGGTGTGGGCCGCTTCGGCCAAGGCAGCGTAGTCGGCCCCATGCACAAAATCTTGCGTGATGACGCTGCTCTTGATGTTGCCGTGGTGGCGGCGGCTGATGCGCAAGATGGGCTTGTCGGTGCGCACGTCAAACTCGGCATTCACCTCCGCCGGAATGCCGGTGGTATTGAGTTCACGCAGTTTGGCTTGCAGCGCGGGGGCGCAGGCGCTGGCACCGTCCAGTGTGTCCAGATTCAAGGTCACACCGTCGGCGATGGCGCGCAAGGCTTCGGCATCCATGAAGTTGCCCAAGCGGGCAATCACCGCTTCGCTGAGCTGGTGCTGGCGTGCCAGCGTGGCCAGCGTCTCGCCTTCGAGCACCGTGCCTTGTGCCGCATCGGTCACGATGCGTGCGTCCTTGAGCGCCACTTTGAGCAAATAACCGTCCAGTGCGGCTGCGTCTTTCAGGTACAACTCCTCTTTGCCGTTCTTGACCTTGTACAGGGGCGGCTGCGCAATGTAAATGTGGCCGCGCTCCACCAATTCGGGCATCTGACGGTAAAAGAAGGTCAGCAGCAAAGTGCGGATGTGCGCGCCGTCCACGTCCGCGTCTGTGTTGTGGCAGCACAGCCCGCCCATGCCCGCCACAAAGTTCTCGTCGCCTTCGACCGAAAAGTCGTACACCATGCCGTTGCTGGCCGTCACAGGCTCAATGCTGGTGATGGGCAGTGCCATCAGATCGCCGCCGATGCGCTCGAAGCGGCGGTTTTTGTCGTTGCTGGTGGGGGAGGCCAGTGTGGTGCGCAAAGCACTGGCGTTGGCGTGATCGCTCCAGACGGGCTCCAGCAACCGCAGGTCTTCCTTGGCACTGATGCTGATCGTCCAGTACGGTTGGCGCGTAATGCACGGCTCGCCCCGCACGCTGCGTTCCACCCCGTCGGGCTGGTAGTTCGACAACGAGGCCACCACGCCCAGCGAACTCAGCAGGTACATCAGGCCGCTGGCCAGATCGTACGACGATGTGGTGAACGACACCAGCCGCTCTGACACGGTGCCATCGCCCAGCAGGTAGCCGCGCAGGAAGGCCAAGCGCAGCGGTTCGCTGACGTTGAACAGCAAATTCGGAATGCGTTTGCTGGACGATGTGGTGCCTTCGTCAAAGCCGAACAGGTGCTGCCATGCCAGCGCGGCCACACGGTTGACCAGTTTGAGTTCGGCGGTGCGTTCGCACTGTTCGTACAGGATGGGGCTGTGGCCAAACACATGGCCGAAATGCTCGGTCATTTCGCTGGCAAAGCGTTGGTTGCCTGCGCCAATGGCCAAGCGAACGCCATTGCGTGCTGAACAGGAGCCTTCGGCTAGGTAAAAACCCAGCAGTGTCATCAGGGGCGCATCCACCGCCACATGGCGCAGCAGGCCCCGGTCGGCGCGGTGCTCTGGTGTGAGTGTCAGGTCGTCACGGTTGGAAAACCAGGCCACATCTGTTGCGCCGAGTTCGGACAAGCGCACACGATCGCGCACCAGATTGGCCCCGGAGGGGTGTTCCGACTGGCTCCAAAGTGCTTGTAGACGGCTGCTGCCGACAGAGGCCCGTTGCAGGTACTCGTCCTCGTTGGCTCCCACGGCGCGCAGGTAGGCGGTGTAGTGCTGCACGGTGGGGCGCGAGGTGCCGCGTTCCCAGGCGTAGAACGTGACAGGTTGGCGGATGCCGATGGCGTTGCACAGTTCGGTGTTGCTGACACCGCTGGCACGGCGCTGTGCGGCCAGTTCATCGCGCACATCGTCGGGAATATCCACGCGGGGGCTGGTCAGATCGTCACCGTCGCCGTGGCGTGCCAACACTTGGGCGCGGCACCAGTCTTCCACCGCCGGGCCGCGCAGCCAAATCTGCTGCGCCGCTTCCGGCACCGCCCAAAGGCGTTGCAACAGATCCAGTTGGGCCGGTGCCTGTTCGGGCAACCGCAGGCGTTGGGGGGCTACTACTTGGTCGCCCACGCTCAATTCGTCGCCGCGCTTGAGTTTGACCGCACCGTTTTCGTACACGAACACGCTGTGGCTGGAGGTCACGCGCACCGTGCGGCCATAACTGGTGCGTACGCTGTACAGGGTTTCATCCAACGGGTGGCGGATCACGGCTTTGATGGGCTTGAAGCGTACCTCGTGGTTGTCCACACCAAAGCACAGCACCTCACCCAGCGGTGCGTCCTTGACCTTGGCCACGCCGTGTGCGTTTTCCACCGCACCGTGTTGCGCTAGGGCCGTATCGATGAAGGCACCGATGCGCACCATACGCGCCGCTTGGTCACCGTCACGCACAAAGACGTGGTCGTCGCCGTCCACGCTCATAATGATGATGCGGTGGTAACGCAGTTTGTCGATGTTGAAATCGTCCGCACCGCTTTTGGCTTTGGGGGAGAAATCGTCGGCGCTGGTTTTGCCGATGCCCGTGCCCAGCGCCGTAATGAGGGTGAGGATTTCATTGCTGGACAGCAGCTTTTCGTAGCGGGCCTTCTCGACGTTGAGGATCTTGCCGCGCAGCGGCAAAATGGCTTGGAACTTGCGGTCACGCCCTTGCTTGGCCGAGCCGCCGGCCGAGTCGCCCTCCACGATGTAGATCTCGCACAGCGATGGGTCTTTTTCTTGGCAATCGGCCAGTTTGCCGGGCAGGCCCATGCCGTCAAGCACGCCCTTGCGGCGTGTCATCTCGCGCGCTTTGCGGGCGGCCTCGCGGGCGCGGGCGGCTTCTACAATCTTGCCGCACAGCAGCTTGGCATCTTGCGGGCGCTCTTCCAGGTACTCGGTCAAGGCTTTGGCCACGATGTCTTCCACCGGGGCGCGCACTTCGCTGGAGACCAACTTGTCCTTGGTCTGGCTGCTGAACTTGGGTTCTGGCACCTTGACCGACAGTACACAGCACAGGCCTTCGCGCATGTCGTCGCCGCTGACCTCGACCTTGGCCTTCTTGGCCAGCTCGTTTTGCTCGATGTACTTGCCGATCACGCGCGTCATGGCGGCGCGCAGACCCGTCAGGTGGGTGCCACCGTCGCGCTGCGGGATGTTGTTGGTGAAGCAGAGCACGTTTTCGTTGTAGCTCTCGTTCCACTGCATGGCCACTTCCACGCCAATTTCGGTGCCGGGGATACCGCCGTAGCTGTCCGCTGGGCGCGTGCCGGTGGCGTAAAACGCGGTCGGGTGCAATACTTTCTTGCCCGCGTTGATGAATTCCACAAAGCCTTTGACCCCCCCCGCGCCGGAGAAATCATCCTCCTTGCCGCTGCGCTCGTCCTTGAGGCGAATGCGCACGCCATTGTTCAAAAAGCTGAGTTCGCGCAGGCGCTTGGCCAGGATTTCGTAGTGGAAATCGTGGTTCTGTTGAAAGATGTCGGTATCGGGCAAAAAATGGACTTCGGTGCCGCGCTTCTCGGTGCTGCCGGTCACACGCATCGGTGACACCTCAAAGCCGTCCACCTGCTCCAACAAACGGTTCTGCACAAAGCCGCGTGCAAACTCGATCTGGTGGACTTTGCCATCGCGGCGCACCGTCAGGCGCAGCCATTTGGAGAGCGCGTTCACGCAGCTCACGCCCACGCCGTGCAAGCCGCCCGAGACCTTGTAGCTGTTCTGGTTGAACTTGCCGCCCGCGTGCAACTCGGTCAGCGCAATTTCGGCCGCCGAGCGCTTGGGTTCGTGCTTGTCGTCCATCTTCACGCCGGTCGGAATACCGCGGCCGTTGTCGGTCACG
>JBLIZX010000163.1:0-27080 GCA_048860285.1 Macromonas sp.
GCGGCGGTGGCCAGTGCCGCAGGCAGCGGTCAGCGCGTGCTGGCGCTGGCGCGTTGCCCCTGGCCCGCCGACCGCACCGACATCAACCTCGACGACATCACCCCCCGCTTTGAACTGCTGGGACTGGTGGGCATCATCGACCCACCGCGCGACGAGGCCATTGCCGCTGTGGCCGAATGCCAAGGGGCGGGCATCCGCGTCAAAATGATCACCGGCGACCACGCCATCACCGCCGCGGCCATTGGAGGACAACTGGGTTTGTCGGCCCACTCCACCTTGACCGGCGACGACATAGAAAAACTCAGCGATGGTGCGCTTGAACACCATGTACAAACCACCGACATCTTTGCCCGCGCCGCGCCCGAACACAAATTGCGCCTGATTGCCGCGCTGCAACGCCAAGGCCATCTGGTGGCCATGACGGGCGATGGCATCAACGACTCGCCCGCACTCAAAACCGCCGACATTGGCGTGGCCATGGGCAAGAACGGCACCGACGCAGCGCGCGAATCGTCCGATCTGGTGCTGACCGACGACAACTTTGCCACCATCGCTCGGGCCGTGCGCGAAGGGCGCGTGGTGTTCGACAACATCAAAAAATCGCTCATGCACATGCTGCCCACCAACGGTGGTGAAGCGGGGGTGATTCTGCTGGCCATCTTGGCGGGGCTGCCGCTGCCCGTTACAGCAGGGCAAATCCTGTGGGTCAACACCGTCACCTCGGTCACACTGGCGCTGTCGCTGGCGTTCGAACGCGCTGAGGCAGGCGTGATGCAACTGGCCCCACGCTCCACCACCGAACCCATCATCACACGCGCACTGGCACTGCGGGTGTTGTTTGTGATCCTGTTGATGGTGACGGTAACGTTTGGCGTGTTTTATTGGGAGCTGCACAGGGGCCAAGGGCTGGACTACGCCCGCACCGCCGCCGTCAACATGATTGTGGTGTGCGAGTTGTTCTACCTGTTCAACGTGCGCCATTTCACCCAACACGCCCTGCGCTGGGAAACCCTGACCGGCAACCGCGTTGCGCTGGCGGTGAGCGGCATTTTGGTGCTGCTGCAACTGCTGTTCACCTACGCGCCGCCCATGCAGCACCTGTTCCAAAGCCAAGGTTTGAGCGCCTCGTCGTGGGGCATGGTGCTGGGTGGTGGTGTGCTGGTGTTTTTGGCGGTAGAAGCCGAAAAAGCCCTGCTGCGCCGCCGCCGTATCCACCGCATTTGATACCCACAAGGAGGACACCACACCATGCAACCCATACGCCACATTGTGGCCGCCACCGATTTGTCCAGCGCCTCGTTGCGGGTAGTGGAACGCGGGTTTCGGCTGGCCCAACAAACCGGCGCGCATTACACCGTGATGCACGCGCTGGGGCTGGACGCGCTGGGGCCGCTGCGCAACTTGCTGGGCAGCAAAGCCAGCGATGTCACCCAAACCGTGCTAAACCACAAACGCCAAGAACTGGAAGCCATCGTGCGCGATCCGCGCTACCACCACGGCATCCACGCCCAAGTGTTGCTGGAAGAGGGCTTGGCCACCAGCGTGGTGCCCGCCTACGCCACCACCGCCGATACCGACTTGGTGCTGGTGGGCGCACGCGGTGCCAGCACCCTGCGCCGCCTGCTGATTGGCTCTACCGCATCGCGGCTGCTGCGCAAAAGCCTGTGCCCCGTGCTGGTGGTCAAACACGCCCACAGCAAACCCTACCAGCGCGTGCTGGTGCCGGTGGATTTTTCGCCGGGATCGCTGGTGTCGCTGCAACTGGCGCGCCAGCTCGCACCGCAGGCCCATCTGGTGTTGCTGCACGTGTTTGAAGTCCCGTTTGAAGGCATGTTGCAATACGCTGGAGTGTCCAGCGCCGAGATCCAACGTTACCGGGCCGAAGCGCACGTGCGCCACACCCTCCAACTGCAACAACTGGCGGCACAAGCCGGGCTGACCGACGACGGGCACACCCGCGTGGTGCTGCACGGCGATGCGGTTCAGCACATCCTGGAACTGGAGCGTCACCGCCACTGCGACCTCATCGTAATGGGCAAGCACGGCACCCACGTTACCGAAGAGCTGCTGCTGGGCAGCGTGACGCAGCGCGTGCTGTCGCAGACCCACGCCGATTTGCTGGTGGTCGTGGACAAACGCAACCCCGATGTGGCCTGAGCCATGCTGCACAATGCAGCCCTCAATCCCTTACCACCGTCATCCCTTTTTAAAACACCACACAGGACTTCCGTTTCATGGCATCCGTCAACAAAGTTATTCTGCTGGGCAACTGTGGCCGCGACCCCGAAGTGCGTTACATGGCCTCGGGCCAGCCCGTGGCCAGCGTCAGCATTGCCACCAGCAGCCGCCGCAAAGACCGCAACACCGGCGAAACCATCGAAGACACCCAATGGCACCGCGTCACTTTTTACGAGCGTCTGGCCGAAATTGTGGGTGAATACGTGAAAAAAGGCAGCTCCATTTACGTGGAAGGCCGCCTGAAGTACGGCAAGTACACCGACCAAGCTGGCGTAGAACGCTACACCACCGATATCATCGCCACCGAAATGCAGTTGCTGGGTGGCCGCGAAGGTGCGGGCGGTGGCGAGGGCCGCAGCTACGCCCCGCGCAGCAGCAGCGCCCCCGCTGGCGGCGCACGGGCATCCGGCATGGGCAACAGCTCCCCGATGGGCGCACCCGCCTACGCCAGCCGCCCACCCAGCCCGCCGCCCGCCCAACCCATGGCACGTTCGGCCCCGCCAGCGCCTGTGGACAGCGGCTTTAACGATTTGGACGACGACATCCCGTTTTAAGATGTCCCTCGTCTGATTGGCAAGCCCAGCCCCCAAGGTCTGTACCGGTTTAGACGTACAGACCTTTTTTATTTGTGCACACACCCCAGCCATTGCCACCACCGCCATGCACACGAGCGCTCCACCCAGGCAATACCCGCTGCTGCACATTCACGTTTGCACGCTGTTTTTGGCCTTGATTGTGGCGGTAGGCGGCCTGCTGCTGGGCATAGGCTACATCACCTCGCGCGATCTGATCAACCACATCGCCCAAGACCTGACCGAACGCATCAGCCGCGAAACCACGGGCGAATTGCAAAAAATCTTGCGCCCGGTGGACACAGTGGTCAATGTGATGGCGCTCGACGAACTGGCGCAAGCCACCACACTGGAGCAACGCATGAAACGGCTGGTGTTGGTGCGCAACCTGCTAGACCGGCACCAAGTGCTGTCTTCGGTGTACGTGGGTTACGCTGATGGCGACTTCTTTATGGTGCGGCATGTGCAAAGCGAACTGGAGCGGCTCAGGCTCAAAGCCCCGAAGGACACCGCGTACATGGTGCAGAGCATTGAACGCGGGCCCGCTGGGGCCACGGGCCGCTATGTGTACCTGGACACCCAACTGCACGTGTTGGCCAGCGTGGTCAAACCCGACTACCCCAACACCTACGATCCACGCCAACGGGGTTGGTACCGGCAAGCTGCACAGACCCAACGCACCGTGCTGACCAGCCCTTACCTGTTTTTTTCCGACCGGCAGGTGGGCATTACGATGGCGCTGCGGGCGCAACCGGCGGGTGTGGTGGTGGGGGCCGACATCCAACTGCAAACCCTCAATACCAGTTTGGGCCAGCAAAAGGTCTCGCCCCGGTCACAACTGGCGCTGGTGGATGGCCAAAACGGCACCCTGTTTGCGCATGAGGACGCGTACAGCCTGGTCCACATTCCCGCCAACGACGACCGCCCCCAGTTGGCCACGCTGGAGACGTTTGGGGTGCCCGTGCTGCAACAAATGGCGCGCGAGATCGACCTGCACACCCTGCCCAGCACCGGCTGGTGGCGGCAAACCCTGACCACCTCCACCGACACTTGGCAAGTCGCCATCAACCGGCTCGAAGTGCAAGGCACCGAGGCCTTGCTGTTGGTGATTGCCGTTCCGCAGCACGAATTGCTGGCCAGCGCCTACGCGCAAATCCGCTTGGCCGCCACCGGCACACTGCTGATTGTGTTGCTGTCCGTGCCCATCACGTGGTGGATGGCACGCAGCATTGCGCGCCCGTTAAGGGTGCTGACCCAAGAAACCGATGCCATTCGCCGGTTTGAATTTGGACGGCCGCTCAACGTGCGCTCGCACATCTTGGAAGTCAACCAACTGGCCGAGACGATGGCGCGGATGAAACGCACCATCCAGCGTTTTTTGGAGTTGAGCGAAGCCATTTCCGCCGAACAAAACTTTGAACGGCTGCTGCCCAAACTGTTGGGCGAAACCGTGGCAGCGGTTGAAGCCTCCTCCGGCATTTTGTACCTGAACGATGCGGGCGGGCTGGTGCCCATTTGCGCCCTCAGCCCCGGTGGGCACCGTGTGAACCACACCGAGCTGGAACGCCTGCACCGCCTGCCGGTCACCGACCCCACGTCCAGCGCCTCGCTGGCCACCTGCGAGACCGTGGGGCCCTTGCTGGAACGGGCACTGCGCGAAAACCGGGTGCTGGCCGCCGAGCTGTCGCAACAAGATACCGCCGCACTGGGTTTGACCGATGCCGTGTGCCACGGTGGCCCCATGCACATGGTGGCCGTGCCGTTGCTCAACCGTCGGCTGGAACTGACCGGGGCCATGGTGCTGCTGTCCTCACAGCCCAGCGACCAAGACTTGCTGACCTTCATCGGGGCACTCTCGGGCACAGCGGCGGTGTCGCTGGAAGCACAGGCCATGATCAAGGAACAAAAAGAGCTGTTTGAAGCCTTTATCCGGCTGGTGGTGGATGCCATCGACACCAAAAGCGCCTACACCGGCGGGCACTGTGCCCGCGTGCCCGAATTGGTCAAGATGCTGGCCCTGGCCACCTGTGACGCGCAAGAAGGGCCGTACCAAACTTTCCACATGTCGGAAAGCGGCTGGGAGACGCTGCGCATCGCGGCCTGGCTGCACGATTGCGGCAAAGTCACCACACCCGAATACGTGGTGGACAAAGCCACCAAACTCGAAACCCTGTACAACCGCATCCACGAAGTGCGCACACGGTTTGAAGTGCTCAAACGTGACGCGCAGATACGCCACTTGGAACGGCTGCTGCACGGGGCCGAGGCCGCCGACTCGCAGCGCCAGCTCACGCAAGAGTGGCAAGAACTGGACGCGGATTTTGCGCTGGTGGCGCAATGCAACGAAGGCTCGGAAATGCTGTCGGACGACAAACTGGCGGCGCTGGCCCGCATTGCCCGGCGTACCTGGTTGCGCACCATCGACCACCGGCTGGGCCTGTCGCAAGAGGAAAAAGCCCGCCTGGACACCCACAGCCCCACCACCCTGCCCGCCGTCGAGCCGGTGCTGGCCGACCGCCCAGAACACCACATCGAGCGCAGCGCCCACGACACCATTCCGGCGCACAACCGCTGGGGCTTTCGCATGCAGGTACCGCCCCTGTTGTACAACCGGGGCGAGCTCTACAACCTGAGCGTGCGCAAAGGCACCTTGACCGACGAAGAACGCTACAAAATCAACGAACACATCATCCAAACCGAGATCATGCTCAGCAAATTGCCGTTTCCACGCCATTTGCAACGGGTGCCGGCCATTGCAGCGGCCCACCACGAGAAACTGGACGGCTCGGGCTACCCCAAAGGCCTGACGGCCAGCCAGCTCACGCCACAGGCGCGCATGCTGGCGATTGCCGACATTTTTGAAGCCCTCACCGCCACCGACCGCCCCTACAAACCAGGCATGAAACTGTCGAAAGCGGTGGGCGTGATGGCCCAAATGCGCGACCAGCACCACATCGATGCCGACTTGTTTGCCATTTTTTTGCGCAGTGGCGTTTACCGCACCTACGCCGAACGCCACATGCCTCCCGAACAACTGGACGATGTGGACTTGAGCACCGTATTGGCCTGAAACACCCCCCTGGTTTGCCCATTCAAGGCGTTGTATGCCCCCCAAACATGCGTTTTTCTGGACACTGGCACTGATCTCCAACCTGTGGCACCCGGCCTGGGCCGCAACCGAGGCGTTTCGCTACGGGGTGTACCACAACCCGCCCAAAATCTTTGTGGACACCCAAGGCCAAGCGGCGGGCATCTTCCCCGATTTGCTGGAGGCCCTGGCCGAGCAACAGGGGTGGACGCTCACCCCCGTGCCGTGCGGGTGGTCCGATTGCCTGCGCATGCTGGAGGACGGTGAGATCGACTTTATGCCCGATGTGGCCGAAACCCCAGAACGGCGGCAAAAGTTCGACTTCCACGCCGAACCCATGCTGCACAGTTGGTCGCAGGTGTACGCCCAACCCGGCCAAAAAATCGACTCCTTGCTCGACCTGCAACACAAACGGGTGGCGGTGCTGCGGGGCTCGGTGCAAGCGCAATACCTGCGCGAACTCAGGGCCGGCTTGGGCATGCCATTTGAGTTGGTGGAGGTGGAAAGCATCGACCACGGCTTTACCCAAGTGGCCACCCGGCGGGCCGATGCCGTGGTGGCCAACCGCCATTACGGCGACTGGCAAGCCAACCGCTACCAGCTTGTGCCCACCACCCTCATCATGCAACCGGCGGCGCTGTTTTTGGCGGCCAGCCAACGCCGCCACTTGCAACCCCAACTGCGCGCCATCGATGCCCAACTGCGGGCCTGGAAAGCCGACGAAGACTCCGTGTACCAACGCACCCTGTACAAATGGTCGGGAGGCAACGGAGAAGAGGTGTACCGTTTGTCGCCGGTGCTGGTGTGGGTGATGGTGACCACCTTTGCCGCCTTGCTGCTGGCGTTGTGCTTCAATTTCATGCTCAAGCGCCAAGTCCGGCGCGTCACCGCCGACTTGCAAAACAGCCGCGACGAGTTGAACACCATCTTGGACGGCGTGGGCGCGCATGTGTACATCAAAGACACCGAACTGCGCTACCAATACGCCAACAAACAGGTGCAGGAACTGTGGGGCAAGTCGCTGGCCGACATCAAAGGCCAAAAAGACGACGCATTTTTTGATGCCGACACCGCCCAAAAAATCGTGGACAACGACCAATGGGTGCTGGCCCACGGTGAACGCTTGGTGACCGAAGAATTCAACAGCTTGCGCGGCAGCGACGGGGTGCAGGTGTTTCTGTCCGTCAAAATCCCCTTGCGCGATGCCACCGGCACCATTTACGGCCTGTGCGGCATTTCCACCGACTTGACCGAAAACCAGCAAATACGCGACGAAGTCCGCGCTCTGGCCTACTACGATGCGCTGACGCACCTGCCCAACCGCCGCTTGCTGCTGGACCGTCTGGAACAAAGCCTGGCCGCGTACGACCGCAACCGCCGCAACGGGGCGCTGATTGTGCTGGACGTGGACGGCTTTAGCCTGATCAACAACACCTTGGGCCACGATGCGGGCGACCTGCTGCTCAAACAAGTGGCCCAACGGCTGCTCAACGCGGTGCGCAGTGAAGACACGGTGGCACGCTCCTCCAGCGACGAATTCGTGATCCTGTTGCACGACCTCAGCCCCAACAAAGACGAGGCCGCACAGCAAACCCAAGTGATGCTCAAAAAAATTCGGCAAATCTTTGACGACAGCTACGAAATCAACACCCACCGGCCAACCATTACCGCCTCGATGGGCGTGGCTTTTTTTTCGGATTCGGGCAAAAACGCCAACGAAATCTTCCGTCTGGCCGACATGGCCCTGCACCAAGCCAAGGCCGAAGGCGCGGGCTCGTTGCGATTTTTTAACCACGCCATGCAAATCAGCGCCAAAATCCGCGCCGACTTGGAAAGCGACCTGCGGATGGCCTTGGTCAAAAACAGCTTTCACCTGGAATACCAGCCACAAGTGGCCTCCAATGGCCGTGTGGTGGGGGTCGAAGCCCTGTTGCGGTGGCAACACCCCGACAAAGGCCTCATCGCCCCCGCCCAATTCATTGGCGTGGCGGAATCCTCGTCTCTCATCATCCCTCTGGGCCGCTGGATTTTGGAACAAGCCTGCCTGCAAATTGCCCAATGGAGCCACGACGCGGCCTTGTCGTCGTGGACGGTGGCCGTCAACGTCAGCGCACGGCAGTTTCAGCACGAAGGCTTTGTGGACGAAGTCACCGAGGTGTTGCGCCTGACGCACGCCAACCCCAACCGCCTGGAGCTGGAACTGACCGAAAGCATTCTGGTGTCGGACATGAGCGTGGTGGACTGGAAAATGGGGCAGCTGGCCCAACTGGGGGTCAAATTTGCGCTGGACGATTTTGGCACCGGCTACTCATCGCTGAGCTACCTCAAGCGCTTGCCGCTGAACAAACTCAAAATCGACAAAAGCTTTGTGGACGAACTCACCACCGATCCGCACGCCGAAGCGATTGTGCGCACCATTGTGTCGCTGGCGCACAACTTGGACATGAGCGTGATTGCGGAAGGCGTGGAAACCCAAGCCCAAGTAGACGCACTCCAAGCGATTGGCGACATTGAATTTCAGGGCTACTATTTCTCTCGGCCCTTGCGTCCTTCCGCCTTGGCCGGTTGGCAACACCACCACCAGAGCCACACCACAACGCCAGCGGCGGCAGGCACACCGCCCAACGCAAACGCTGGTCAATTGGGTTAACCTTGTCCACACTGCCAGCCCCGTGCGCGTTGAGGAGAAATGTCATGGCCATCCCCGGTTCCCCCCCCGTTGTGTTGCGGCAACGCACCGCCGCCTTTACCGCCACCACCAGCGTCTGGCTGTGTGGGCTGGCGCTGTGCTTGTATGCAGCAGGGGCCCACGCCAGCCCGGTGTGGAGCGATGACCAAGGCCGCCCCAGCGCCCAAGCGCAACAAGCGGTACAACTGCTGCAAAACGCCACACTCGAAGGCCTGAACCCCGACGACTACCAAGCCAGCCAACTGGCCCGCGCGCTGCAACAAAGCACCCCAGTGGACATGTGGGCCCCGCAACTCACAGCGGCCATGCAGCACTACCTGCGCGACCTGCGCCAAGGCCGCGTCCCCCCGCAACAGTTGCAAGAGCACTACCGCCAGCCCAACGACAGCGAATTGGCCTTGGAACAAGCCTTGGCCAGCGAACACCTGCAAGAACTGGTGCGCGCTGCCACGCCGCCCATGCCACAGTACGCCGACCTGCGCCACACACTGGCCCACTACCGCCGTTTGGCCGACCACCCCGCATGGCAACACCCCCTGCCCACCTTGCTTGGGCGCAAACTCAACCCCGGTGCCACTTGGGCCGGCGTGCCCGTGCTGCAACAACGCCTGTACGCCTTGGGCGATCTGCCCGCACCCGCCCCCAACACCCCAGCCCCCACCCACTACGATGCCAGCCTGCAAGCCGGTGTCCAAGCCTTTCAAAGCCGACACGGCCTCACGCCCGATGGCGTGATCGGTGCCGAAACGCTGGCCGCCCTCAACGTTACGCCCGCGCAGCGCACCGAACAAATCGTGCTCGGCATGGAACGCCTGCGCTGGCTGCCCGGCCCGCGTGGCCCCCGCATGGTGGTGGTCAACCTGCCCGAATTCACGCTGCGCGCTTACAGCTTTGACCAAGGCCGCCCCCAGCAGAGCCTGCGCATGAAAGTGATTGTGGGCAAGGCGCTCAAGACCAGCACCCCGCTGTTTGACGAGGACATACGCTTCATCGAATTCAGCCCTTACTGGAACATTCCGCCCTCCATCGCCCAAGGTGAGACCATTCCACGCCTGCGCCGCGACCCCGGTTACTTTGCGCGCCAAGATTTGGAGCTGGTGGATCGCCAAGGCAAAGTGGTGCCCGGCTTTGACGCAGCGCACCTGGACGCGGTGCTGCAAGGCCAAATGCGCATCCGCCAACGCCCGGGGCCACACAACGCGCTGGGCGACATCAAATTCGTGTTCCCCAACCACAACAACATCTACCTGCACCACACGCCCAGCACGCAACTGTTCGAACGCACACGGCGCGACTTCAGCCACGGTTGCATCCGCATTGAACAACCCTTGGCACTGGCCCAGTTTGTGCTACAAGATGAGCCCGAATGGACGCAAGAACGCATCCGCAGCGCAATGGAGCGCGGCAAGTCCTCCACCCTGCGCCTCAAAACCCCAGTGCCGGTGGTGCTGGCGTACCACACCACCGTGGTACAGGACGGCAAAGTGCATTTTTTGCCCGACATCTACCGCCGCGACCCCCAACTGGCACAGGCGCTGCAACGGCACAGCCAAATCCAGCACCCAGCACACCTTTCGTCGGCTCAGGCTTTACGGCCCGGCACAGCCTCTGAATAATGCGCGGATGCGTTTCAAACACCTGTCACCGTTTTTACATGGGCTGCAAGCGCCCACGCGTCGCCACTTCTTTCACCACAGCAGCCGCTGGCTGTTGGCCGGGGCCAGTTTGGCACCCGCAGGGCACGCGCTGGCCAATGTGTCCGTCGCCCCGCACACACCACGCCACTTGGCCATGAGCCACACCCACACCCGCGAAAGCGTGGCGCTGGTGTACGCCATCGGCCCAGAATTTGTGCCCCAAGCCCTGCAACACCTGAACCACTTTTTGCGCGACCACTACAGCGGCGACGTAGGGCAGATGGATCCGCAACTGTTCAACATCCTGCACCTGGTGCGGCGCGAGTTGGACACCGAACAACCGTTTCACATCATCTCGGGCTACCGCAGCCCGTTCACCAACGAACGCTTGCGCAACAGCCGGGGCGGTGGTGTGGCCAAACACAGCCTGCACATGGAAGGCCGTGCGGTGGACATCCGTTTGCCGGGCGTACCGCTGGCCGATGTGCGCGACGCGGCGCGCGACCTCAAACTCGGCGGCGTGGGCTACTACCCCGGCGAGCAGTTCGTCCACCTCGACACCGGGCGCGTGCGCAGTTGGGGCGGTTGATGCCGCTGAAGCCGGTTTAACGCCTGCGCACCTTTTTGCCACGGGGTGCCAGCGTGGGCACCTCGGGCAAGGGGGCTTCGGTGGCGGTGGCCGCGTGGATCACGCCGCCGCCCAGGCACACCTCGCCGTCGTACAGCACCGCACTCTGGCCCGGTGTCACCGCCCATTGCGGCTCGTTGAAGGCCAAGGCAAACGCGCCTTCGCCGTTCGGGGCCAACACGCAGGTGGCATCGGCCTGGCGGTAGCGGGTCTTGGCACCGTAGCTGCCCAACGCCGGGGCGCTGCCTGAGATCCAGCTCGCGTCCAGCGCCTGCAACTGTGGCGACTGCAACCACGGGTGGTCGTGCCCTTGCACCACCCACAGCGTGTTGTGGGCCACATCCTTGCGTGCCACAAACCACGGGGCGTGTTCACCGCCGCCTTTCTGGGCACCTTGCGTCTTAACACCACCTATGCCCAACCCTTGGCGCTGGCCCAGCGTATAGAAACTCAGCCCCACGTGCTGGCCCACCACCCGGCCCTGGTCGTCGCGGATGGGGCCGGGTTCCTTCTGGATGTAGCGGTTGAGGAACTCGCGGAACGGACGTTCACCAATGAAGCAAATGCCGGTGGAATCCTTTTTCTTGGCGTTGGGCAGGCCTATTTCAGCCGCAATGCGGCGCACCTCTGTCTTGGGCAACTCGCCCACCGGGAACAGCGTGTTGCGCAACTGGTCTTGGTTCAAGCGGTGCAAAAAGTAGCTCTGGTCCTTGAGTGGATCCAGCCCTTTGAGCAGCTCGTGCTTGCCCGTGCTTTCATTCAGGCGCACCCGGCAATAGTGGCCGGTGGCAATCTTGTCGGCCCCCAAGCGCATGGCGTGGTCCAAGAACGCCTTGAATTTGATCTCGGCGTTGCACAGGATGTCGGGATTGGGCGTGCGGCCCGCTTGGTACTCGCGCAAAAATTCGGCAAACACGCGGTCTTTGTACTCGGCGGCAAAGTTGACGTGCTCCATGTCAATGCCGATGACATCGGCCACACTGGCCGCATCCAAAAAATCCTGTCGGCTGGAACAATACTCGCTGTCGTCGTCATCTTCCCAGTTTTTCATGAAGATGCCAACCACCTCGTAACCCTGCTGTTTGAGCAACCAGGCGCTGACAGCGGAGTCCACCCCGCCGCTCAAGCCCACCACCACGCGTTGTTTCTGTGCCATAGTGGGCGTGATTATCCCGCCATCACGGCCCAACCGCTGGGCTGTTCAGCGCCAGGACATCACTGGCACGGTGGAAATGCTGTTGGCGGGCGCACCCTCAATCAGTTTGCGGCTGATGGCCACGTACACCAGCGTGTTGTGCGCAGCGTCCCACAAGCGCACCACGCGCGTTTCCTTGAACAGCAGTGAGGTGTTCTCGCTGAACACCTCTTCTTCTTGGGGCAATTTGGCGGGCAAGGTGATGGGGCCGGTCTGGCGGCACGCCAGCGAGAAGCGCGACGGGTCTTCCGCCAGCCCCAAGCTGCCTTTGATGCCGCCGGTGCGCGCTTGGCTGACGTGGCACGTCACACCCGCAATTTTGGGATCAGAAAACGCATCGACACAAATCTTGTGGTTGGCCCCCAACAGCTTCCAAGCGGTGGTGACGCAACCCACAGTCTCGGCGTGTGCGCCCAAGCTGGTGACGGTGAAGACAGCAAGGGCACAAATTTTTTTGAACACGGCAACTCTCCTCAAAAGCAATTGCATCCATTGTCGCCACTCAGGTCGGGGAGCCCATGCGGTGCGTGCCGACGCGGCACTTGAGATCAACCAATCACCGTGCGGTAACCGGTGATGCGCTGCGCAAAGTAGGGGTTGCGCAGTGAATCGAGCCGCACCCCGGTGCGTTCGTTGAAGGCGTGTACCATGCGCTGGTCGCCCACGTAGATGCCCACGTGTGAGAACTTGGCCCCCAGCGTGTTGAAGAACACCAGATCGGCAAAGGCCAGTTCCGAGCGGTCCAGCGGTTGCGTGCGTTCGGCCATGTCGGCGGCACTGCCCCCCAAGCGCACACCGGCTTGCTGGTAGGCGTAGGCGACCAACCCCGAACAGTCGAACCCCGTGGCCGGGCTGCGCCCTCCATACCGGTACGGCCCACCCAAATGGGCCATCGCGTTCATCACGATACTGCGGCGCAGTTCGGGCTGGCTGCCCGCTGCGCCACCTCCACCACCGCTGCGGCTGGCGCAGCCTTGCAGGTACAGCGCGCCCAGCAGGCCCACCGCCAGCAGCATCCGCCGCGACGGCGGCTGCCCTGCGCCGGGCGCTGTGCAGGTGGTTGAAGCGCCCATCGCCGTCAGGCCGCAGGTTGGTACGGATTGAGTGCCAGTTTTTCACGCTCCAGCACCCGTGCCACCGCAGGCAGGGCGGCCAAGCGTTGCACCAGCGCCCAAGTGGCGGGCAAGGTGGCGGGGTCGATGCCGATCAGCGCGCCCCAGCGCAACAGCGTGAGGGTGTAGGTATCAAGGATACCGGGCCGTTCACCGTTGAGCCACGTGGTGGGGCACTGGGCCACGTGGGCTTCCAGCTCTTGCAGCAGTTCGCGGAACTTGGCCACACCGCACGTTTTGACATCGGCCTGCCCTTCGGGCGTGGCGGCAAAGTTGCCGGGGCGGAACACGCGGGTAAACGCCGGATGCACCGTGCTGTTGAGCCAGCACAGCGTCTCCAGCACACGGGTGCGGGCCAAGCCCGTGGTGGGCAACAGTTGCGCTTGGGGCACCGCTGCATCCAAGTGCAGCACCATCGCCACAATTTGGCCAATGGCATCGGCACCATCCACCAACAACGGCACCTGACCACGCGGGTTCAACGCCAAGTATTCCGCCGATTTATGCTCGCCTTGGTGCATTTTGACCAACACCGGCTCAAACGGTACCTCGGCCAGTTCCAGCGCCGCGTGGACCGCCAACGAACAAGCCCCAGGCGCGTAATACAGTTTGAAACTCATGCCAAATTCCTAAAAAGTTGTCACCACACAGGGCGAATCATAGTGGCATCGGCGCGGTTTTTCAGGCTTGACGCTTGCTGCGGGCGCGGATGTTCAAACCCTCGACCACCAGCGAGAACGCCATCGCCGCGTACAAATAACCCTTGGGCATTTCTTGGTCAAAGGCTTCGGCAGTCAGGGCCATGCCCACCATCACCAAGAAGGCCAGCGCCAGCACTTTGACCGACGGGTGGCGTTCAACGAACTCGCCAATCGGCTTGGCCGCCAGCAGCATCACACCCACCGAGGTGATGACGGCAGCAATCATCACGCCAATTTCATCCACCATGCCCACGGCGGTGATGACGGAGTCGAGCGAGAACACGATGTCAATCACGGCAATTTGCGCAATGATGGCCCAGAACAGTTTGGTACCAGCGGCTTTGAGGGCGGCGCTGTCGGTGGCCGGGGGAGCGTGTTGTTCGCGGGCTTCCACTTCCACAAAAATTTCGTGCGAAGCTTTGTAGAGCAAGAACAAACCACCACCCAGCAGCACCAAGTCGCGGCCACTGATGCCCATGTCCCCCACGTGGAACAGGTCGGCGGTCAGGCCCATGACCCA
Organism: Macromonas sp.; assembly: GCA_048860285.1. GTDB lineage: Bacteria > Pseudomonadota > Gammaproteobacteria > Burkholderiales > Burkholderiaceae_C > Macromonas_A. Next base: position 14,381 of record JBLIZX010000163.1, read on the forward strand.
GCTCAGGGTGAACAGCAACATCAAACGCGACAGCATGGCAAAACCCAGCCCCAAGCGGCGCGCTTTGTCGCGCAGATGCGGTGGCAAGCGGCCCACCAAAATCGAGATGAAGATGATGTTGTCGATGCCCAACACGATTTCGAGGGCGGTGAGCATCGCAAAGGCGATCCAAATATTGGGGTCGAGCAAGAATTCCATATGTGGGGAGCAACAAAGTGGGTATCAACAAAGGGGCTATGGTCGGGGTTTGTGCATTTCCAAAAAACCACGGCTTTCTTGATTTTTCTTCAGTAAAAACCAGAATGTTTTGCGTCACCCACCTGCATGACCGAACACGCCCTCAATAGACCGCCGCTTAACCCACCGCTTTTTTGGCACGCGGTTTGGCAGGAGCCTTGGTCTTGGTGGCCGTCTTGCCCGCAGCTTTGGCCTTGCTGGCCGGGGCTTTGGTGGCGGTCTTGCGGGCTGGGTATTTGCTGGGTTCAAACTCAAACACCACTTTGTCTTCGTCTGCGCTCCACGCCAAACGCGCTTTGAACGCGCGCTTGGTGCGCAGCGAGACGAACTTGTCCAGCAAGTCGGTTTTGCCTTCGGTCAGCAATTTTTGCACCTGTTCGTGGTCGATGGGTTGTTGCAACACGGTGGTGCCGGTTTTGAAGTCGCAACCGGGTGTGGGCCGGGCCAGCGTGGGCACCGCGCGGCTGCACACGTAGTGTTTGTTGTGCTCGTACACCGGCGCGCCACACTTGGGGCAGTTGCCCAAGGGCTGGTGGCCCGCAAAGTCCACCAACTCGCCGGTGGCCTCGTCCTTCTCGTCACCGAAATCGAATTCGAGCTTCCAGTTGTTGTCGTCGGTGCTGAACTTGAGCACCAACTCGGCGGTGAAAGGCCAACCCGCTTTGGAACGGAAACCCTCCAACGGCCCAATGTGTTTGTCGCGCAAAAAGGCCTCGGCCTCGTCCATCTCGAACGTGCGCCCGCCGGGCGATTTGCCAAACGAGAAGCCACAGCCGTCCGATTGGCCATCGGCCCCGGTGCAGGTGTAGCGGCGGTAGTTTTCTTTGACGACACCGCCACACATGGGGCACGGGCTGTGCAGCGTGGCGTAATTGCCGGGCACGGTGTCGCGGTCGTATTCCTTGGCTTTTTTGACGACATGTTCTGTCATGGCGGCAATATCGCGCATGAAGGCCTCGCGGCTGAGTTGACCGCGTTCCATCAGCGACAACTTGTGCTCCCACTCGCCGGTCAGCGCAGGTTTGCACAGTTCCTGCACGCCCAAGCCGCGCAGCAGCGTCATCAATTGAAAGGCTTTGGCGGTGGGGATGAGTTCGCGCCCTTCGCGCAACATGTATTTTTCGTTGAGCAACCCTTCGATGATGGCGGCGCGGGTGGCAGGGGTGCCTAGGCCTTTTTCTTGCATGGCGCTGCGCAGTTCGTCGTCCTCGATCAGCTTGCCCGCGCCCTCCATCGCCCCCAGCAAAGTGGCTTCGCTGTAACGCGCAGGGGGGCGGGTCTTGAGGGCCTTGGCCAGTGCCTCCAGCGTCTGCACGGTTTCGCCCAGTTGCACGGGCACCAAGTGCTGGCCTTTGTCGCCTTCTTTGGCATCGGCCACTTCGTCGGCGGCTTCCTTGCCATACACCGCCAACCAGCCCGGCTTGACCAGCACCTTGCCTTCGGTCTTGAAATGGTGCGTGGCCCCCGCCACCTGCACTTGGCTGATGCGGGTGGTGACTTGAAACTCGGCCACCGGGAAGAACACCGCCAAAAAGCGGCGCACCACCAGATCGTAGAGCTTTTGCTCGGCTTCGTTCAAGCCGCTGGGCGGCTGTGGCGTGGGGATGATGGCAAAGTGGTCGCTGACCTTGCTGTTGTCAAACACGCGCTTGCTGGGGCGCAAGTAGCCCTGCCGTAGCGCGGTGGCGGCGTGGGCAGCCAAGTAGTCCGGCGTGCCTTTGGCCAACGCTTCGATGGTTTGCTGCACCGTGGGCAGGTAATCCTCGGGCAGGGCACGGCTGTCGGTGCGGGGGTAGGTCAGGGCCTTGTGCTTTTCGTACAGGCTTTGGGCCAGCGCCAGCGTGGTCTTGGCGCTGAAGCCAAAGCGGCCATTGGCCTCGCGCTGCAGGCTGGTCAGGTCGTACAGCAGGCCACAGGCCTGGGTGGCGGCTTTCGATTCTTCGGCCACACTGGCGGGCTGACCGCGCACAGCATCGGCAATCGCCTGGGCACTGGCCGCGTCCCACAGCCGGTCGGCACGCTGTTCGGGGTCGGCACCGTCCTCACCCGCCTTGGGCTTTTTGAAAGTGGGATCGAACCATTTGGCCGGGTACTGGCCCGCTTGCGCGCCGAAGGTAGCGTGGATTTCCCAGTAGTCGCGGCTGCGGAAAGCGCGGATTTTTTCCTCGCGCTCCACCACCACCGCCAGCGTGGGGGTCTGCACCCGGCCCACAGTGGTGAGGAAGAAGCCGCCGTCGCGGCTGTTGAACGCCGTCATGGCGCGGGTGCCGTTGATGCCGACCAGCCAGTCGGCCTCGGAGCGGCTGCGGGCGGCATCGGCCAGCGGACGCATTTGCTCATCGCTGCGCAGTTGGCCAAAGCCGTCGCGGATGGCCTGCGGTGTCATCGACTGCAACCACAACCGCTGTACCGGCTTGTGCAAACCTTTGGCACCCCCGGCGTATTGCTCAATCAGGCGAAAGATCAACTCGCCCTCGCGCCCCGCGTCACAGGCGTTGACCAGCGCGGTCACGTCCTTGCGCTTGGCTTGCTTGACCACCGCGGCCAAGCGCGATTTGGTCTTGTCGATGGGCTTGAGGTCGAAATGCGGCGGAATGACCGGCAGGTTGGCAAAGCTCCACTTGCCACGCTTGACATCGTAGGCCTCGGGTGCGGCAATCTCCAGCAAGTGGCCCACCGCCGATGTGACCACGTAGTGCTCGCTCTCGTAGTGGTCGTCGTACTTGTCAAACTTGCCCGCCACGGGGGTCAGGGCACGCACGATGTCTTGGGCGACAGAAGGTTTTTCGGCAATGACGAGGGTTTTCATGGGTTCTATCTACAATCCGGTTCTATGCGCGCGCTTGCGCACCAGCGTGCGCACAGGCGCGCGCCTGTGCATGGGATTACCTTATCAAAAAAATTGTCTGTCGTGCCGCCCTCACCTCCCACTCCCCCCCATACCATCGGCCACACTGCCCCTCCAACAGCGCTGCACGCTTTGACGCGCCAGGCCGAAGGCCTGTGGCAAACGCTGGATGCGCTGCGCCCCGGCATTTCGGTGGAAGTGGTGCCCACGCTGGACTCCACCAACACCGAGCTGATGCGCCGAGCCCGTGCCGGCCAGCCCTACCCGGTGTTGCTGGTGGCGGCAGAACAAACCGCCGGCAAAGGCCGACGTGGACGGCAGTGGGTAAGCGCGCCGGGCGATTCGTTGACGTTTTCGCTGGGGCTACCGCTGGTGCCGCAAGACTGGTCGGGCCTGTCGCTGGCGGTGGGCGTGAGCTTGGCCGAGACACTGCACCCACAAGTGCAACTCAAATGGCCCAACGACTTGTGGTGGCAGGGTCGCAAACTGGGCGGCATCTTGGTAGAAACCGCCAGCATCGGGGCCGAGCGTTACGCCGTCATCGGCGTAGGACTCAACGTGCAAGCCCCCAACAGCCTGCCCTGGCCCACTGGCGAACCGACCGATACCACGCTGCCCAACCCCGTACCACCGGCTGGGTTGCGTGAGCTGGGCGACACCTGTGCCACACACGATACCGGTGCTTGGCTGGCCGCACTGGCCCCAGCGTTGCTGCGCGATGTGCTGCTGTTCGAACAACAAGGACTGGCCCCGTTTGTGCCCCGCTTTGCCGCACGCGATGCGCTGCGTGGGCTGGCGGTGCAGCTGTCGGACGGCCAAAGCGGTACCGCCGTTGGCATCGGCCCAGACGGCGCGCTGTGGCTGGAAACGGCACAAGGCCGCATACCCGTGACCAGCGCCGAAGTCAGCGTACGCCCATGCTGAAACCCGCTGTTGCGGCCCTGCTGCTGGCCAACCTAGGCACCGTGCTGTACACCCAAGGCGGCCTGCGCTGGCTGGGCTTGGGCGCACTGGACGAACGCGAACCCCAACGGCTGGCGCAACAACTGCACCCAGAGCAGCTGCAACTGCTGTCTGCCACGCCAGCCACCCCTGCGCCGCCACCTGTGGCAACGCCAACGCCCACCACCACGTCAGCACCCGCACCAACAGCCGCACCAGCCGCTGTGCCTGTGCCCGCCGTGGCACCTGCCGTGCCGCCCGTCCAGGCCTTGGCTGCGCCAGCGACCCCGCCCACGCCAACACCGACCCCGGCAGCACCAGAAAAACCACCGGCCCCTGAAAAGACCCCAAAATCCGACAAAGCCACTGCAACCGAAAAGCCAGAAAAAACCGAAGCCAAACCCGAAAAACCCAAGGCAGAGAAAACCCAAAAAACCGCCGACAAAGACAAAGAACCTGTCAAAACCGCCAAGCGGCGCGGCAAAACCAGTTGTTGGCAAGCCAGTGGCTACACCCCGGTGCAAACCATCGTGCTCAACGGCGCGCTCGACCGCGTGCCGGAACTGGACAAACGGTGGAAAATCTCGGCCACCACCAGCGGCAGCAGCGGACGCTGGCTGGTGTACCAAGGCGGCTTTGCCAGCACCGAAGCCCTGAAACAACAACGCGCCGAATACAAACTGGCCAACATCGACCACCGCCCGGTGCAACTGCCGGGTGAAAGCGGCCCCGGTCTGGTACTGGGGACGTACTCATCGGAGGCTGGGGCACAACGGGCACTGCAAAACGCCCAACGCGACGGTGTCCACAACGCGCGTGTGCTGCCTGAAAAAGGCGGCAACACCCGCAGCTATACCCTCACGCTCAAGGCGATCACCGAAGAAGAAAAAGCCTTGGTCGAAGGCCTGGGTTCCGCCCTGGCGGGCAAGACGCTGCAACGCTGTCCGTGAATCCCAAGCTTCAAACGCTCAGGCCGTATTTGCGAATTTTGTCGTGCAAGGTGCTTTTGGCCACCTTGAGCGCCTCGGCCGCTTTGCTCAAGCTGCCTTGGTGGCGTTGCAGGCTGTCCAAAATCAAAGCCCGCTCAAAACTCTCAACGGCCTCGCTCAAAGAGTCGGTTCTGGCCAGTTGAACACCACCCAAGTTCAGGGGCAACCCCAACACCAAGCAATCGGCCACATTGCGCAACTCACGCACATTGCCCGGCCAACTGTGGGCCATGCACTGGCGCAACACGGCAGCGGAAACATCGGGCGCTGGGCGGTGGTAGCGGCTGGCGGCCAACAACATAAAGTGTTGCAACAACAGCGGCACGTCGTCCAAACGTTGGCGCAGCGGTGGCAACTCCAACTTGACCACATTGAGGCGGTAGTACAAGTCTTGGCGAAAGCTGCGTTGCTCTGACAGCAACTGTAAATCTTCCTTGGTCGCCGCGACAATGCGGCAATTGACCGGCTGCTGCTCGTTGGAGCCCAAACGCTCCAAGGTCCGCTCTTGCAACACGCGCAACAACTTGATTTGCATGGCCAGCGGCATGGTTTCCAGTTCATCCAAGAACAGGGTGCCACCGCTGGCGTACTCAATCTTGCCAATGCGGCGTTTTTGTGCCCCAGTGAACGCGCCGGGCTCATGGCCAAACAGTTCGCTGTCCAGCAAATTGTCGGGCATACCACCGCAATTCAAGGCCACAAAATGTGCCGACTTGCGCGACGACAAATCGTGCAAACAGCGGGCCACCAACTCTTTGCCGGTGCCCGTTTCACCTTGAATCAACACATCAACCGCCACGTCGGCCACATCGACCAAGGTACGGCGCAGCTGCACCATTTGCGGTGAATGGCCGATCAGCGCATCGGCGGCACTGGCGTGGCGGGCTTGCAGTTGCTGGCGCAGTTGGTGGACTTCGTGCATCAGCGTGCATTTCTCCAAGGCACGGCGCACCACTTCGACCAAGTGTTCAGCGGCAAAAGGCTTTTGGATGAAATCGTAAGCACCGGCACGCATCGCCTCGACCGCCAAGGTCACGTCACCGTGGCCGGTGATGAGGATCACGGGCGAATCGGGGCAGTGCTCGGCGGCCCAGCGCAAAAAAGCCATGCCATCCATACCGGGCAAACGCACATCGCTGACCACCACGCCCCGAAAGCCCGCCGTGACTTGGGCCTGCGCCGCTTCGGCGCTGTCGGCGGTGCGCACGTTCATGTCCGCCAGTGCCAAGGCTTGCTGGCAGCCCAAGCGCATGTGGGGATCGTCTTCGATCAGCAACACCTGCAAGTCCATGCGATTTATCCTGCGTCGTCGGGGTTATCGGGCACCAAAGGCAGGCTGAGGGTGAACTGCGCACCGCCTGCGGGATGATTATCAGCGACCAACGTACCGCCAGCTTCGCGCACAATGTCCAGCGAGATCGCCAACCCCAGCCCCAAGCCACCGCCTTGGGTTTTGGTGGAAAAGAAAGGCTCAAACAGCCGTGCCAACACGTCGGGTTCTAGACCAGGGCCGTTGTCGCGCACGCGCAGCACGGCCATGCCGCCGTCCACCCGGGCACGCAGGTGCAGCAGGCGGTGCGGTTGGCTGCCCATCGCATCGAGCGCATTGACCACCAGATTGGTCAACACTTGTTGCAGCCGGTTGGCATCGCACCACACCACCACGCTGCCGGGTGGGCAATCGACCTGCACCTCCACCTGTCGCAACTTTTGCTGAAACAGGAATTGCACCGCCTTGATGGCCTGGGCCATGTCCACCGCCTGTTTGCGTGGCGGGGCCTTGCGGCCAAAGCTCTTGAGCGATTGGATGATGTCGGCCATTTGCACCACCACAGTACCCACAATTTCCAAATTGCTGCGCACTTGGTCGAGGTTGTTGCGGTCGATGAACTTGATGGCGTTGTCCGACAAGGTGCGGATAGCCCCCAAGGGTTGGGTCAGCTCATGGGTGACTTCGGTGGCCATTTGCCCCAACGCGGCCATCTTACCCGCGTGTACCAGTTCGTCCTGCGCGGCACGCAGGGTTTGCTCGGCACGCTGGCGCTCGGCCACTTCGGCTTGCAGTTGCTGGTTGGCCACCAGCAAATCGGCGGTGCGGTCGGCCACCTTGCGCTCCAACTGGGCGTAGGCCATCTCCAACAGGTGCTGGGCATCCAGCCGCTGGCGGGCCACGCGCTGGCGCTGGGCCAAAAACAACGCCAACAACCACAAGAAGCTGGCCAACAGCGTCCCAATCATGGCATGGCCTGCGGCTTGGGCATGCACCGGGCGCAAATCCGAGAACACCACCAAATCCCAATCGTTGTCCGGCATGGGCCGACTCAACGCCAAAAAAGGTTTGACCGCCGGGTTACGGGGCACGCCCTTCACCGGCAAATCCAACACCATGCGCTGGCGCTGGCCACTGCTGACGGCTTTGGGCAATTGCACGGGAAAGGGCTTGAGCGCCTGCCCCTCAAACTGGCGGGTGGCACTGAACTCGGCCTCAATCTCAGGCAACAACGGGCGCAGATACGTGTAGCGCCATTCCGGCACCGAACTGAGCAAGACGATGCCATTCCCATCGGCAATCAAGGCTGGGGCATCGACCGAATCCCAAGATTCCTCCAACGGCGACAGGCTGACTTTGAGCACCGCCACACCCACCACCTTGCCCTCCAGCCGGACCGCGTGGGAGACGTAATACCCCGGCACTTGGGTGGTGGTGCCAATGGCAAAGTAACGCACATGGGTGCTGGTGTAGGCCCGGTAAAAATAGGGGCGGAAAGACAAATCCTCCCCCACAAAGCTGCTGGGCTGGTTCCAATTGCTGGCGGCCACCACCACGCCCTTGTCGTTGAGCACATACAGTTCCAGTCCACCCAGCCGGTGCTTGAGCTGTTCCAGATAGACATTGGCACGCGAAGCGGCATGGACATTGTGCGGTTCGCGAAACAACGTCTGTACCTCAGGGCTGAGTTCCACCACCGAGGGCACTTGCGACAGCCGATTGACCACCCCGTCGATGGCGCTGGCCACCAATTCGAGCCGGTGGGCGGCAACCTCCTCCAAATTGAGCAAGCCCACATGCTTGCTGATGAGAAACACGCCCCAACCACACCCCAACGAAAACAGCACCGCTGCCAGCCAGTGCCCCAAACGGGGCAACATGCGCCAACGCACCAGCCGCCACGGCAACGGCGGCAAGGGGGCGGGTGGCGGCGCAGTGTGGGGCATAGGCAACAAGGCGCGCGCTCAGGCGCGTCGCCAAGCCGTTAAGGATACAGACCGCGGTCCTGACGCGCCATCAAAATGCGCTCACACGACACCGCAAAGGTGGCGGTGCGCAAGCTGATGCCATGCTGGTCGGCCTTGGCCCAGATGCGGGCCAAGGCATCCACCATGATTTGATCCAAGCGGGCGTTGATCTCGTCCTCCGTCCAGAAGAAGCTGGAAAAGTCCTGCACCCATTCAAAGTAGCTCACCGTCACGCCACCGGCATTGCAAATCACGTCGGGTACCACCAAAATACCACGATCGGCCAAAATGTCGTCGGACTGCGGCAGTGTGGGGCCGTTGGCCCCTTCCAGCACCAAACGGGCGCTGATGCGCTGGGCACGCTCTGGAGTGATCTGTCCCTCCAGCGCAGCGGGGATCAAAATATCGCAAGGCACGTCCCAAAAATCTTCGTTGGCCAGCACCTCGGCTTGCGCAAAGTCGATCAAGCGCCCCGAAGCCCCCACTTGGGCGCGCAACGCGTCCACGCTGATGCCTTGCGGGTTGGCAATGGTGCCGGTGTGGTCTTGCACCGCCACCACCTTGGCCCCGGCGGCCTCGAACAGTTCAGCGGCCACACTGCCCACATTGCCAAAGCCTTGTACGGCCACCCGGGCACCTTGCAGGTTCAGGCCAATCTTGTGCGCCGCCTCGCGCCCGGTCACGAACACACCCCGCCCCGTGGCCTTGACCCGGCCCAAGGAGCCGCCCAAATGCACCGGCTTGCCCGTGACCACACCTGTGACCGTACCCCCCACGTTTTGCGAGTAGGTGTCCATCATCCAAGCCATGATTTGGCCGTTGGTGTTCACGTCCGGCGCGGGAATATCGCGGTGTGGGCCAATGATGATGCCGATCTCGCTGGTGTAACGGCGGGTGATTTTTTCCAGCTCCTTGCTCGACAAGCCACGTGGATCCACCCGGACACCACCCTTGGCCCCACCATAAGGCAGGTTGACAGCGGCGTTCTTGATGGTCATCCAGGCCGACAGGGCCATCACCTCTTCCAACGTCACGTCCGGGTGGTAACGCACCCCGCCCTTGCCGGGGCCGCGCGACAGGTTGTGCTGCACGCGGTAGCCCTCAAAGTGGCGCACCGTGCCATCGTCCATTTCGATGGGGATGTCCACAATCAGCGCACGCTTGGGGCGGCGCAAAGTGTCGGCCCAGCGTGCCAAAGGCCCAAGGTAGGGCATGACACGGTCAATTTGTGCCAGATAGGTTTGCCACGGGCTGCCGGGTTCGTTGCCGACATACGACAGCGGTGCGCCGCCGACCGACGGGATCGATGCGTGAAGTGGGGAGGTCATGGGTGGAAGTCCTTGAACGTTGTCTCTGGTTGTGGTTGTAGGAATCGATCAAAGAGAAGCCCAAAGCCGCAAAGCGGCCACGGCTTCAGTGTTGCAAGATTTTGGCCAAGAACTGCTGGGCGCGCTCAGAGTGGGCTTGGCCAAAGAAGGCCTCCTTGCTCGCGTCTTCCACAATGCGGCCCTGGTCCATAAAAATCACCCGGTTGGCCACCTTGCGGGCAAAGCCCATTTCGTGCGTCACGCACATCATGGTCATGCCCTCTTGGGCCAACTCGACCATCACGTCCAGCACCTCGTTGACCATCTCGGGGTCGAGCGCCGAGGTGGGTTCATCGAACAGCATGACGATGGGATCCATGCTGAGTGCGCGGGCAATGGCCACACGCTGCTGCTGCCCGCCTGAGAGTTGGCCCGGATGCTTGTGGGCGTGGGCTTTGAGGCCCACCCGATCCAAAAAGCGCATGCCACGGGCCATCGCGTCTTCGGCCTCACGGCCCAGCACCTTGACCTGGGCAATGCTCAAGTTCTGCGCAATCGTCATGTGCGGGAACAACTCAAAGTGCTGGAACACCATGCCCACGTGGCTGCGCAGGCGCGGCAGGTTGGTTTTGGGGTCGTGCAAGGGCGTACCGTTGACCCAAATTTCACCCTGCTGGAACGGCTCCAGCGCGTTCACCGTTTTGATGAGGGTGGACTTGCCCGACCCTGAAGGGCCACACACCACCACCACTTCACCCTTGTTAATCTGGGTGGTGCAGTCGGTCAACACCTGAAACGACCCGTACCACTTGCTCACGTTCTTGATATCAATCATTTGGCCATCCTGGTTTGCAAGTTTTTCACAATGCGCGAGACCGAGAAACAGATCACAAAGTACACCGCCCCGGCAAATAACAACATTTCCACGATGCGACCATCGCGGTCGCCCACTTTGTAAGCAGCGCCGAAAAAGTCGGCCAAGCCCACCACATACACCAGCGAGGTGTCTTGAAACAAGATCACCGCCTGCGTCAGCAGCAGCGGCACCATGTTGCGAAACGCCTGCGGCAAAATCACAGTGCGCATGGCTTGCATGGGCGTGAACCCCAACGCCAGCGCCGCCGACATTTGCCCACGCGGCACACTCTGGATACCGGCACGGATGATTTCGGAGTAGTACGCCGCCTCAAACAGCGTAAACGCCACCATCGCCGACACCAATCGGATGTCGCCAATGTCCTCGCCAAACAGCGCCTTGAGCGCCTGCGGCACGATCAGGTAAAACCACAAAATCACCATGACCAGTGGCACCGAGCGAAACAGGTTGACGTACAGCGTGGCCGCCTGTGCCAGCCAGCGGTTGCTGCCTATGCGCAACACCGCCAACACCGTGCCCCACACAATGCCCACCACCATCGCCACACCCGCTACTTTGAGCGTGACCGTTAAGCCCTGAAGCAGAAAAGGCAACGATTGGGGAATAGAAGACCAGTCCAAGTCCATCATCATTTCGCCTCCGACATGTAACCCGGCAAACGGGTCTTGCGCTCCAGACCGCGCATCAACCGCATCACCGTGACGTTGATAGCCACGTACAGCAACGTGACCGCAATGAACGCCTCATACGGCTGGGCGGTGTAGTCCACCAATTGCTGGGCTTGGCGCGAGAGTTCGATAAAACCAATCGTCGTGGCCACGGCAGAGTTCTTGAACACGTTCAAAAACTCGGACGTGAGCGGCGGCAACACCGTGCGAAATGCCATCGGGAGCAACACATGGCGGTACACCTGGGGCAAGGTAAAACCCAGCGCCAACCCAGCGTTTTTTTGGCCCTTGGGCAGCGATTCGATGCCAGAACGCACCTGTTCAGCCACCCGCGCGGCGGTAAACAGGCCCAAACACAGTGTGGCCGCCACAAACTGCTGCACCAACGGGTTCAATTGCTTGAGCCAGTCGCCCAACTCTTGCGGCAACAGCTCAGGCAACAGGAAGTACCAAGCAAACAACTGCACCAGCAGCGGCACATTGCGAAACGCCTCCACGTAGCCAGTAGCCACCAGCGACAAGCCCTTGTGCGGCACGGTGCGCAGCACCCCCACCACCGAGCCGACCAACAACGCAATCAGCCAGGCCGACAGCGACAACGCCACCGTCCATTGCAAACCCTCCAGCAACCAGCTCAGGTACGTACCTTCGCCCGTTGCCGAGGGCTGGAGGAAGACCCCCCAGTTCCATGTGTAACTCATGTGTAGCCCCTAGCAGCGCAGCGGCTTTAGTCGAAGGTCTTGTCGTTGGGGGTCTTGAACAAGGTTTGCATGTCGGGCGACAGCGCCATGTTCAGGTTCAGGCCCTTGGGCGGAATCGGGCTTTGGAACCACTGCTGGTAAATTTTGGCCCCTTCACCGCTGGTAAAGACTTTGGCAATCGCGCCATCCACCACCTTCTTGAAAGCGGCATCGCCCTTGGGCAACATGCAGCCATAAGCCTCTTTGGATTGGGGGGTGCCCACCACTTCCCAGTCGGCGGGTTTCTTGGCTTTGGCCATTTCACCGTACAGCAGCGCATCGTCCATCATGAAAGCGGCGGAACGGCCCGTTTCCAACATCAGGAAGGACTCGCCATGGTCTTTGGCGCTGACGATGTTCATCTTGAGCTGCTTGTCTTCGTTCATCTTGCGCAACAGACGTTCAGAGGTGGTGCCTGCGGTCACCACCACATTCTTGCCCGCCAAGTCGGCAAAGTCTTTGATGCCCGAGGTTTTCTTGACCAGCAAACGGGTGCCCACCACAAAGATGGTGTTGGAGAAGTTGACCTGCTTTTGGCGCTCCAAGTTGTTGGTGGTGGAACCACATTCAATGTCCACCGTGCCGTTTTGCACCAGCGTGATCCGGTTGGACGACGTGACCGGCATCAGCTTGACGTTGAGCTTGTCGGCCTTGAGTTCGGCTTTGACCGCGTCCACCGCCTTGAGCATGATGGCATGCGAATAGCCAATCACCGCTTGCTTGTTGCCGTCCATGCGGTCATCGTAGTACGAGAAGGGAATGGACGACTCGCGGTGCCCCAAGGTGATGGTGTTGGTGTCCTTGATCTTTTTGAGGGTGTTGACCTCTTGGGCCTGTGCGCCGGTGGCCACAGCA
>JBLIZX010000164.1:0-12565 GCA_048860285.1 Macromonas sp.
TGGCGCGAACAACCGCCACTGGGCACCAGCCTGTACGCGCAAGTGATTCCAGCCAGCGGCGGCGACACCGTGTGGGCCAGCCTCACCGCCGCCTACGCCAGCCTGCCACCGGCGTTTCAGGCGTACCTGGAAACCCTGACCGCCGTCCACACCTGGGAAATCAGCGGCTGGACCGAGTACCTGCTCCACAAAGATGCCAGCGGCGAACAACTGCGCGAAGCGCGTGCCAAGTACCCACCGGTGGAACACCCCGTGGTGCGCACCCACCCCGTGACCGGCAAAAAAATCCTCTACGTCAACTCCACCTTCACCAGCCACATCAAAGGTTTGCCACGCGCCCAAAGCGATGCGCTGCTGATCCAGTTGTTCGAACTGGCCCGCGTGCCCGAATTCCAGGCCCGCCTGCGCTGGGCACCCGGCACGCTGGCCGTGTGGGACAACCGCTCCACCCAGCACTACGCGGTGGGCGACTACTTTCCGGCACACCGCAAGCTGCACCGCATCACCATCACCACCGACCAAACCTTCTGACCCCACCACACACCACGGAGAACCCCCACCATGTCGAACCGCAAACTGCGTCTGGGTGCCTTTTTGATGCCCACCGGCCACCACATTGCCGCCTGGCGGCACCCCGGCGCACAAGCCGATGGCGGCATCAACATCGACCACTACATCGAACTGGCCCAAACCGCCGAGCGCGGGCTGTTTGACCAAGTGTTTGTGGCCGACAGCCCCGGCGTGGAATTCACTGGCAGCCAAGAAGCGTTCAGCCGCCAAGGGCGCATGTCGCACTTTGAACCCGTGACGCTGTGGGCCGCGCTGTCGGCGGTCACAAAACACATCGGATTTGTGGCTACCGCTTCCACCACCTACGAAGACCCGTACCTGCTGGCGCGCAAGTTCGCCTCGCTGGACCACATCAGCAAAGGCCGTGCGGCGTGGAACGTGGTCACCACCAGCGCGGAGAAAGTGCATGGCAACTTTGGGCTGGATGCCCACCCCGATCCGGCCACCCGCTACGAGCGCGCGCACGAATTTGTCGATGTGGTCAAAGGCCTGTGGGACAGCTGGGACGACGACGCGTTTGTGCGCGACAAAGCCTCGGGCGTGTACTTTGATCCCGACAAGCTGCACACCCTCAACCACGTGGGCAAGTACCTCAAGGTCAAGGGGCCGCTGAACGTGGAGCGCCCACCGCAAGGCTACCCGGTCATTGTGCAAGCGGGCTCCTCGGAAGACGGCAAAGAATTGGCCGCCGCCACCGCCGAAGCCATCTTCACCGCGTGGACCAGTCTGGCAGAAGCGCAGGCCTTCTACCAAGACGTGAAAAGCCGCATGGCCAAATATGGCCGTCGCCCCGAGGAACTGGTGGTCATGCCCGGCATCAGCACCGTGATTGGCCGCACCGAGGAAGAAGCACAAGCCAAATGGGCCGAGTTGCAAAACCTGATTCACCCGTCGGTGGGGCTGGCCACGCTGCAAAAATTCTGGCCCAACGAGGATTTGACCCAGTGGGACTTGGACGCACCCCCGCCCTACTACCCCGACCTGCCCCGTGGCATCGACAGCCGCTTGCACGTCGTCATCACACTGGCCAAGCGCGAAGGCTACACCGTGCGCCAGCTCTACCAGTATTTGGCTGGAGCGCGCGGACACTGGGTGGTGGTCGGCACCCCGCAAAGCATTGCCGACCAGATGCAAACTTGGTTTGAAAACGGTGCGTGCGACGGCTTCAACGTCATGCCGCCGGTGCTGCCGCAATCGCTCAACGAGTTTGTCGATCTGGTGGTGCCTGAGCTGCAAAAGCGCGGTTTGTTCCGCACCGCCTACGAAGGCACCACCTTGCGCGAAAACCTGGGCCTGGCACGCCCGGTCAGCCGTTACAGCCAAGCCAACGCGGCACAGGCCAAGGCGGCTTGAACCTGAACACCCAGCATGACCTTCGCTGCCACTTGGCTGGCCCGCCACCGGTTCCTGATCGCATTCGCCACGCTGTCCCTGTTCATGGGCATCAGCGTGGGGCTGGTCAAAGTCACCACCAGCCTGTACGCGGTACAACTGGGGGCCACCGGGTGGTGGCTGGGGGCCATTGCTGCCGCACAAAGCGTGGGCATTTTGTGTACCGCCTTGCCCATGGGCGGGTGGGTGGAACGCTTTGGCCCACGGCGGCTGTTCATGCTGGGCAGTTTGTTGGGTGGGGTGATGTACTTGGTGCTGCCACTGGTACCACACACCGCTTTCTTATTGGGCATGACGGCGCTGACCGGGCTGGTCATGCCCACCCGCTTTGTGTCGCTGCAAATGATCTTCATGGCCATGTTGCAACACATTGGGGAGCGCAACGCCGGTTGGCAACGGGCGGCGCACATGTCGGGCATGTTTTTGCTGGGGCCACTGTTGACTGCGGTGGTGATTCAAAACGTGGGCCACGCAGGCAGCTTCTGGTGCGTGGCGTTGATGTTTTTTCTCACCATTGGCCTATCGCAACGGGTATTGCACCACCCATTGCCCACCCCGGCACAACCCCTTGCACGCGGCGGCACGTCCACCCCTGGCACGAACAAGGTGTGGGGCATCTTTCGGCACCGCCAAGCGCGTTACTTGGGTTTGCTGGAAGCCGGCATCCAAAGCCTGAACATGTACTACGCCTTCTTCATTGTGGTGATTGCGGTACACCAGCTCCAGATTCCACTGACGCAGGCCAGTTCGCTGGTGGCAGTGCAAGGCTGCACCTTCATTGTCGGTTTGCTGGGGCTGGGCGCTTGGGTCGAGCGTTGGGGCACGCGCGCGCTGGGCATCGGGGTGACGCTGGTGTTGCTGGCCACCAGCACATTGGCATTCGGCCAACACTTGGCCAGCTTGTGGCTGGGCGGTGCACTGTTGGGCCTGGGCCTGAGCGTGCTGGAGATTCGGGTTTTGGGCCAAATGTCGCAACTGGGCACAGAATTGGGGCTGGGCCGCATGGCCAGCCTGAACGCCGTGGCTGGCCCGCTGGGGGCCATGTTGGGCGGGCTGGTAGGCGGCAGCGTCGGCCACATTTGGGGCCTGCAACACACCTTCCTGGTGTTCGTGCCCGTGTTTGCCGTCTTGTGGTGGCTGGACCAACAACAACCGCGTTGATGCAAAACGCATTTCCACTGCCTACGCCACCGCCCCACCTCACGCTAAGCGGCTGCCCACCGCACGGTTCAACTCCTCCAGCACCACGTCGCGCGTCAAGGTGGGCACAAAAGTCTCTATAAAGCCATAGGCAAACCCCGGCAACCAATGGCTGCGGCGTATGCCCAAGCGGGTCACATTGATCGGAAACAGGTGTCCCACGTCGATGGCACGCAAATGGCGGTCGCGTTCTTCATCAATCGCAATCGAGGCCACAATGCCCACCCCCATTTCAAGCTCTACATAGGTCTTGATCACGTCTGCGTCCATCGCGGTCAACACCACATCGGGCTGCAAACCCACGGCGGCAAACGCTTGGTCGATGTGCGAGCGCCCAGTGTAGCCCTTCTCATAGGTGATGATGGGGTAGGCAATCAAGTCGCGCAACGTCACTGGCGCTTGCAGTTGGAGCAACGGGTGTTCTGGCGGCACCACCACGCTGTGGCTCCAGTGGTAGCACGGCAGCGTAACGAGCTGGTCGTAGGTGGCCAAGGCTTCGGTGGCCACACCAATGTCGGCCTCGCCAGAAATCAGCATCTCGGCCACTTGTTTGGGCGAACCTTGGTGCAAGTGCAACGTCACGCGCGGATAACGCTGGCGAAAATCGCGCACCGCGTGCGGCAAAGCGTAACGGGCCTGCGAGTGCGTGGCGGCAATCGTCAAGGTGCCTTCTTCGCGGCCTTGCAATTCCTGCCCGGCGCGGCGCAGGCTGTCCGCGTCCAGCAACAGCCGCTCGATGATGGGCATCAACGCCTTGCCCGCGCTGGTCAGCCCCAGAAAACGCTTGCCCGCGCGCTCGAACAGTTCCACACCCAGCTCATCTTCCAACTCACGCACTTGGCGGCTGACCCCAGGTTGCGAGGTGTGCAGCCGGGCCGCCACTTCGGTCAGGTTGAAGCCACAACGTTCGGCTTCGCGCACGGAGCGCAGTTGTTGCAAATTCATGGTGATTTTTCTCAAAACAAAACCGGGCCTGACAGGCCCGGTCAATGGCACCCGGCACCGACGGCAACCACAACGGGCACCCTCGGTGGCCACCACGCGGCACGTTACAGCTTGGCCAGCGACACCTCGGTCGATTTGACCAGCGCCACCACCTCAGAGCCGGTTTTCAAATCCAACGCATCCACCGAACGGGTGGTGATGACGGACGTGACGATGCCCCACGGCGTTTCCACGTCAATTTCCGACACCACATCCCCACGGATGATTTCCTTGACCTTGCCCTTGAACTGGTTGCGCACGTTGATGGCTTGAATAGACATGACAGAACTCCTAAAAAAACAACAAACAACAAAAATGGGTCAAAACGGTCAAACGCTGTACTGCACCTGCTCAAACGCCACGGCCTCAAAGCCGGGTTGCAACGGCAAACGCAAGCCTTCGTTCAACAAAATGGACACCGCATCGTCGATGCGGGTTTCAATCTCCTCGCTGAGGTGGTACTGGCCCGCCTCGTCCTTGGGGATCTGGCTGTCGGAGGCGTACACCCCCGGCAGAATGTGTTTGGCCCCCAACGACTGCAACACCGGGCGCAGCGCGTAGTCCAGCGCCAGCATGTGGTGCGGACTGCCGCCAGTGGCCATGGGCAACACCACCTTGCCCTTGAGTGCGGTTTGTGGCAGCAAATCCAAAAACACCTTGAGTACACCGCTGTACGCAGCCTTGTACACCGGCGTGGCCACCACCAGCGCCCGCGCCGCCTCCACCTGTGCAATGGCATGCACCACGCTGCGGTGGTTCCAATCGGCCAGCAATAGCGCCTGTGGCGGCAAATCACGGATCTGAATCCGGTCCAAATGCAAACGCTTGTCGTTTATGTGGGGTTGCAAACGCTGGGCCACAGCGTCCAGCAAAGTGCCAGAGCGCGACTGCAACGTTGGGCTGCCCGCAATCAACACAACAGACATGGTCAAGTCCTCCTCCCTGAACGGGTACTGGGGTTATTTTTGGGTGTAAATTTGGTCAAAGTTGGCACCGTCGGCAAAGTGCTCTTTGGTGGCCTGGGCCCAACCGCCAAAGGCTTGGTCGATGGTGAACAGGTTGAGCTTGGGAAACTGCTTGGCGTACTTGGCCTGCGCCTTGGCCGAAATCGGGCGGTAGAAATGCTTGCCCGCAATGTCCTGGCCTTCGTCGCTGTAGAGGTACTCCAGATAAGCCTGGGCCACCTGACGTGTGCCTTTTTTGTCCACGTTTTTGTCCACCACCGTCACCGCTGGCTCGGCCAGAATGCTGATAGAGGGGTACACCACGTCAAATTTGGCCCCAAATTCCTTTTCCAGCAGGTAGGCTTCGTTTTCCCAACTGATGAACACATCGCCCTGGTTGCGCTGCGCAAAGGTGATGGACGAACCACGCGCCCCGGTGTCCAACACCGGCACATTGCGGTACAACTTGCTCACAAAGTCCTTGGCCTGCGGCTCACCACCGTACTTGCGCTTGGCAAACTCCCAAGCGGCCAAATAGTTCCAGCGCGCACCGCCCGAAGTCTTGGGATTGGGCGTAATCACCTTGATACCGGGCTTGGCCAAATCGTCCCAATCTTTAATACCTTTGGGGTTACCTGCCCGCACCACCAACACGATGGTGGAGGTGTACGGCGAGCTGTTGTGCGGCAAACGTTTTTGCCAATCTTTTGGAATCCAGTTCCCGTTTTGGTGCAGCGCATCGGTATCACCGGCCAGTGCCAGCGTGGCCACATCGGCTTGCAAACCGTCAATGATGCCGCGCGCCTGTTTGCCCGAACCACCGTGCGACTGCTTGATGCTCACGTCCTGGCCCGTTTTGGCCTTCCAGTGTTTGGCAAACGCGGCGTTGTACTCCACGTACAACTCACGGGTCGGATCGTAGGACACGTTGAGCAACTGCACCGGCTGCGGTTGTGCCTGTACCGAGGCCCAGCCCGATACGGCCAGTGCAGCGGCGGCCAAGGCTTGAATCGATGAACGGCGGGAGAACAGAGACATGTTTTTTTCTTCCTGAAACGGGTTGCTATGGCCGTCATCATCAAAGAAAAGAACCATCGCAGGAAGCAATAAAAAGTCAGTTGTTAATTACAAAAACGATGATTGAATACGTATGCCTGAAGCCATTCCCAAGGCACCCCATCGACCAAAAAAGTGATAAATAAAAAATAAATGCACAATTTTCATCAATTTGGCACGTTTTATGCTTATATTGGTGCCTAAGTGCCCCAAGTGGCACTGTTTTGGTACATCATCACACGCTTCAAGCACCATTGAGGACAAGCATGGAAACACTGCATCAGGGCACCGATGTCCTGTTTATCTTGTTGGGTGGCATCATGGTTTTGGCCATGCACGCCGGATTTGCGTTTCTGGAACTGGGCACCGTCCGGCACAAGAACCAAGTCAATGCGCTGGTTAAAATCTTGGTGGACTTCTCCATCTCGACCGTGGTGTATTTCTTGTTCGGCTACGGTGTGGCCTACGGCACCCACTTCATGGTCGGGGCCGATGTGCTGGCACAAAAGAACGGCTACGACTTGGTCAAGTTCTTCTTTTTGCTGACCTTTGCCGCCGCCATTCCAGCCATCATCTCGGGCGGCATTGCAGAACGCTCCAAATTCTGGCCACAACTCATGGCCACCGCCGTTATCGTCGGCTTTGTGTACCCGTTCTTTGAAGGGGTCGTCTGGAACCAGCACTTTGGCGTGCAAGCGTGGCTCAAAAACCTGACCGGGGCCGAATTCCACGACTTTGCCGGTTCCGTGGTCGTGCATGCCGTGGGCGGCTGGCTGGCCTTGGGTGCGGTGCTGCTGTTGGGGCCGCGCTTCAACCGCTACCGCAAAGACGGGGCCATGAGCGCACACCCACCCTCCAACATTCCGTTCTTGGCACTGGGTTCGTGGATCTTGATCGTGGGCTGGTTCGGCTTCAACGTCATGAGCGCACAAACCGTGGACAAAATCTCGGGGCTGGTGGCCGTCAACTCGCTGATGGCCATGGTGGGTGGGACCTTGGCCGCCGTGGTGGTGGGTAAAAACGACCCCGGCTTTGTCCACAACGGCCCGCTGGCCGGTTTGGTAGCGGTGTGCGCAGGCTCCGACTTGATGCACCCAATTGGTGCATTGGTGGTGGGTGTGGTGGCCGGTGCCCTGTTTGTGGGCATGTTCACCCTCACACAAAACAAATGGAAAATCGACGACGTGCTCGGCGTGTGGCCGCTGCATGGCCTGTGCGGTGCGTGGGGCGGCGTGGCGGCGGGCATCTTTGGCCAACAGGCGCTGGGTGGCTTGGGCGGCGTAAACCTGACGGCCCAATTGCTGGGCACCTTGGCAGGAGTGGCGTGGGCACTGGGCTGTGGGCTGGTCGTCTATGGCGTGCTCAAGCGCACTGTGGGCCTGCGCCTGAGCCAAGAAGAAGAATTTGACGGTGCCGACCTCAGCCTGCACCGCATTCGGGCCACGCCCGAACGCGAAAGCAACTGGTAACGTCCCCTAGGGAAAGGCCCCAGTCACACTGGAGGCCACACGGTTCTATACTGGGGACTCCCCCACCCTAGGGCACCACCAGCAACCCAGCACACGGCCAGTCAAGCATGTTGAAACACCTTGTGTCCAAACGCCAACGCTTTGTTGTCCAAATCGTGGCCGCTTACGCCATGTTTGCGGTGGGGTGGATCCTGTTGTCCGACCGCCTGTTGCTGGCGTTGGTCAGCCCCGAGGCGCTGACCACACTCTCGACCATCAAGGGGCTGTTTTTTGTATCGGCATCTGCGGGGGTGTTTTTTTGGGCCTTGCAAGCGGTGCCCGACCGCCAACCGCTGCAATTCACCCTAGCCCCCTGTGTGGCGGGTTACCTGATAGGCCACACGCGGCAACGCGGTCTGTTGTACGCCTTTGCATTGCTGCTGAGTTTGGGCATGGTGCTGCTGAACAACGCTATCCCCGAGACCTACGGCAACCGCCCCGCGTTCGTCTTGTTCATGCTGCCCATTTTGCTCAGCGCGCTGGTGGGCGGGTGGGGGCCGGGGGTGGTGGCCACGCTCACAGCGGGGGTAGGCCTCAACTTTATCGGTGGGCCGCCGCTGTGGGGGGCGCAAGCCGACCGGCTCGACCAATTTCTGTACGGCATCCTCATCGCCAACGGCGTGATTGTCAGCCTGCTGAGTGAAATGCACCACCGCTCCTCCAGCCGACTGGAGCACAACCGGCAACTGCTCGACGGCATCATCTCCGGCACCACCGATGCCGTGTTCATCAAAGACAGCGCAGGCCGCTACCTGTTGATCAACGAAGCGGCTGCGGCACTGGTGGGGCGACCCGTGGCCGACATCTTGGGCACCGACGACGCTGCATTGTTCGATGCAGCATCGGCCCAAGCCGTGCAACAGGGCGATCAAGCCGTCATGCAACGTGGGCAGGTGCAAACCTACGAAGAACCCGTCGTGACACAGACCGGACAGTCGTTGATTTTTCACTCCACCAAGGGGCCGCTGCGGGACCAACACGGGCGCATCACCGGCCTGTTTGGCATTTCACGCAACATCACCGAACGCAAACAAGACGAACTCGCGCTGCGCCAAGCGGCGGTGGTGTTCCAAAACAGCTACGAAGGCATCATGGTGGTGGGGCCAGACCGGCGCATCAGCCGCATCAACCCCGCATTCACCCGCATCACGGGCTACGCCGAAGCCGAAGCCGTTGGCCAATCGTTGCAACTGCTGGCCGCCAACCAAGAAGACACCAACTTTTACCACGAGGTATTTGACTCACTGGAGGCGCAAGACTTCTGGAAAGGTGAGATTTGGAGTCGCCGCAAAAACGGCGAACTGTACGCCGAATTGCTCTCCATCTCGGTGGTGCGCAACGCCCAGCAACACATCGAACACTACATTGGCGTGTTCGCCGACATCAGCCAAATCAAAGCCCACGAGGCCGAACTCGACCGCGTGGCGCATTACGACAGCCTGACCGGCCTGCCCAACCGGCGCTTGCTGTCCGACCGGCTCAGCCAATCCATCAAACGCGCCGAACGCAGCGGCAAGTCCAGCGCCATCTGCTTTCTCGATCTGGATGGCTTCAAAACCGTCAACGATCTGCACGGTCACAAAGCCGGTGACGCGCTGCTGGTGCGCGTGACCCAAAACCTCCAACACGTGCTCAGGGCCGAAGACACCTTGGCCCGCATGGGTGGTGACGAATTCGTGGTGATACTGTCCAACGTTGCCAGCCCCGAAGAGTGCGCGTTGATCCTAGACCGCATACTGGCCGCCATCCGACAACCCGTGCTGATAGATGGGCACACCGTCCACATCTCGGCCAGCATTGGGGTCAGCCTGTACCCCGCCGACAACGCCGACCCCGACACCCTGTTGCGCCACGCCGACCAGGCCATGTACTTGGCCAAACAAGCGGGCAAAAACCGCTACCAATTGTTTGATCCCGAAATCGACCGCCAAGCACAGTTGCACCGTTCCCAACTGGAATGGCTGCGCCAAGCCCTGCTGGAGCGGCAATTTGTGCTGTTTTACCAGCCCAAAGTGGACCTCATCAATGGCCAAGTGCTGGGGGTGGAAGCGTTGATCCGCTGGCAACACCCGACCCAAGGCTTGCTGGCACCCTCTGCTTTTTTGCCGTATGTGCAAGGCAGCGAACTCGAACACCACTTGGGCGAATGGGTGATGGAAGCGGCCTTGGCACAAGCCACCGTTTGGCGCAAGCTGGGGCTGCACATCCAAGTCAGCGTCAACGTCAGCGCCAACCACCTGTTGCAACCAGGGTTTTGCCAACAACTGCGCAACGCACTGGCGCGCCACCCCGACGTACCACCCGAACAGTTTGAATTGGAAGTGCTGGAAACTGCGGCCATCAGCGACATGGTGCAAGCCGCCAACATCCTGCACCAGTGCAAGGCGATGGGGGTCAAATTTGCGCTGGACGACTTTGGCACCGGCTACTCGTCACTCACCTACTTGCGCAAACTGCCGGTCGACACCCTCAAAATCGACCAAAGTTTTGTACGCGACATGCTCACCGACAGCGACGATCTGGGCATCGTCGAAGGCGTGATATGTTTGGCCAACGCCTTCCAGCGCCACGTCATTGCCGAGGGCGTTGAAACCTTGGCCCACGGCAGTGCCCTGCGGGCGTTGGGCTGCCGTTTTGCCCAAGGCTATGGCATCGCCAAACCGATGGCCGCCGACCAAATCCCCACTTGGTGCGCCGCTTGGGCGTTGGAGCCCAAGCCACCACACCTTACACCAACACCCTCAACCGGGTCGGCTTAAAGCCAAAGCTGCCGTCCTTGCCTTTGCGGCCACGCGGCATGGCCACGCCGTTGAGGCTGCGGATGTCCAACACCTCCTCGCGCGGCTTGCTGCCACGGCCTACGCCATCCACACACACGCTGCGGGTGTACGCGACTGCGCCCAGCAAGCGGTCGCCATCGTCCAAACTCAACAACATCAACCCGCGTCCACCCTTGGGCTGGTGTTTCACTTCGTCCAGTGCAAAGGTGAGGATGCGCCCCGCCACCGACACACAACACACATGCGTGGGCAGTGGGGCCGTGCCCAGCAACGCGGGGGGGCACAACGTCTCGCCATCGTTGAGGGTGACAAACGCCTTGCCCGCCTTGTTGCGGGCCAACAAATCCTGCCCCTTGACCACAAAACCATAACCCCCGGAGCCGCTCAACAGCCATTGCGCGTCCAACCCAGCCGCCAGATAGTATTGCGGCTGCGTGCCCGCTTCCAGCTCAATCAGCGTGGTGATAGGCTGGCCATCGCCCCGGCCTCCGGGCAAACTGGCCACGGGCACCGAATACACCCGCCCATTGCTGCCCAACACCACCAAGTGGTCCACCGTGCGGCACTCGAACGTGCCGTGCAGCGCATCCCCCGCCTTGAAAGTGAAAACCGCAGCATCGTGCCCATGCCCGCCGCGCGTGCGCACCCAGCCTTTGGCCGACACCACTACCGTCACCGGCTCGTCCACCACCTTGATCTCGGCCACGGCTTTTTTCTCGGCTTGGATGAGCGTGCGGCGCGCATCGCCAAAGGTCTTGGCATCGGCCTCAATCTCTTTCACCATCAAGCGGCGCAAAGTGGCCGGGTTGGCCAGAATGTCCTCCAACTTGGTTTGCTCACCGCGCAACTCGCTGATTTCTTGCTCGATCTTGATGCCTTCAAGCCGCGCCAACTGACGCAAGCGGATTTCCAAAATATCGTCGGCCTGACGCTCACTGAGGTGGAAACGTGCCATCAGCGCAGGCTTGGGCTCATCGCTGTCGCGGATGATGGCAATCACTTCATCCAGATGCAGCAACACCGTTTGGCGGCCTTCCAAAATGTGCAAGCGGTCCAGCACCTTGCCCAGCCGGTGTTGGGTGCGGCGCGTGATGGTGGTCTGGCGGAACGCGATCCACTCGGTCAACATCTGGCGCAAACTCTTGGGCACCGGCTTGCCGTCCAGCCCAATCATGGTCAGGTTGATGGGGGCTGAAGTCTCCAAACTGGTGTGCGCCAGCAGTGCGGTAATCAACTCCTGCTGCTCCACGCTGCGGCTTTTGGGTTCGAACACCAACCGCACCGGTGCGTCCTTGCTGGACTCATCGCGCACCCCATCCAGCACCGCCAGCATGGCCGCTTTGAGCTGGGTCTGCTCCTGCGTCAACGCCTTTTTGCCGCTCTTGACCTTGGGGTTGGTCAGCTCCTCAATCTCTTCCAACACCTTCTGGCTGCTCACACCGGGAGGCAATTCCGTCACCACCAGTTGCCATTGGCCACGCGCCAAATCTTCCACCGTCCAGCGCGCTCGCACTTTCAGGCTGCCGCGGCCCGTGCGGTAGGCCTCGGCAATGTCGCTGGCTGGGCTGATGATCTGACCGCCACCGGGGTAATCTGGCCCCGGCACCAGGGCGAACAGTTCTTCTTCACCCAATGCGGGGTTTTTGATCAGCGCCACACAAGCATCGGCCACTTCACGCAGGTTGTGGCTGGGGATTTCGGTCGCCATGCCCACCGCAATGCCGCTGGCCCCGTTGAGCAACGCAAACGGCAAGCGGGCGGGCAACTGTCTCGGCTCCTGGGTGCTGCCATCGTAGTTGGGCACAAAATCCACCGTGCCTTCGTCGATCTCATCCAGCAACAAGCGCGTGATTTTGGCCAGCCGTGCTTCGGTGTAGCGCATGGCGGCAGCGCCATCACCGTCGCGGCTGCCAAAGTTGCCCTGTCCGTCGATCAATGGATAACGCTGCGAAAAATCTTGCGCCATGCGCACCAGCGCATCGTAAGCCGCCGTGTCACCATGCGGGTGGTAGCGGCCCAGCACATCCCCCACCACGCGCGCGCTTTTGACTGGCTTGGCAGCCGTGTTGCCACTGGGGCCACTGTAACCCAGCCCCATGCGCTGCATGGCGTACAAAATGCGGCGCTGCAC
>JBLIZX010000165.1:0-4782 GCA_048860285.1 Macromonas sp.
GCGGGCAATGCACTCTTGCAGCACTTGCACGCCCACGTGCAGGTTGCTCAAGGGGTCGAACGCGGCCAAGTGGCCGCCAAAATCGTCGTATTTGTCGGTGTGAACGCGGGTCATCACCTGCATCAGCCCTTGTGCGCCCACTGGGCTTTGGGCGTAGGGGTTGAAGCGCGACTCGATCGCCATCACCGCCAAAATCAGCGTCGGTTCGATGCGAATGCGTTGGCCCAAGTAAAACGCTTCAGCTACCAAGGTGCTCAAGGGTTCGGGGGCCACGCGGTATTTGCGGCTGAGCCAGTGGGCCACTTGTTCCTGTGATCGGGGCAATTTGCCCGCTGTGGTGGTGTGGGTGCGTTCGTTGGGCTCGCTGGCGCTGCTGTCGGTCTTTACGTTATTAGGGTCGGAAGTGGAGGGGGTGATGCTGGTTGCCACGGCTTGGCGCTGTTGCAGCCAGCCCAGCAGTTGTTGCTCGGTTTTGTGCCGCAGTTCGGGCTGTGTCAGCAGCAGAGCGGCACTCAACGCCAGTCCAGTGCCCAGCATGGCCATGCCATTGTGGGTCAGGGCCACGCAGCCCTGCACGATTTTGTCGGACAAACCTTGGGCCGGTGGGGGCACCACAACGTCGGTTCGACGGGGATTTTGCGCTGTCATAGCACACTCCTTTCTACGCGGTGTTGGCCATGCACGCACAGGTGCATGGGGTAGCACGCCTTGATTGGGGGTCGCCATTGAAGCCCCCACAAAGCCATTTTCTGGCTTGGGGGCGATCAACTTAGCCGGGGGTCGGCAGCGTCGCAAGACCGGTCAAATGTGACCGATGGGCGCAAATAGTAGGAGTGTTGACATGCCAAGTCAATACTTAAGATGTAGATCTTAATAGCTTTTGGTTGTTTAATGGGGTTGCGGCGGGTGCAAAAAAGCCCCAGTACCGGGGCTGTCGGCGGTGGTGGCCAGTGCTGGCCCCGTGGTATCAGTTCAATCGCGTGTGGCGCGTTGGCGCACCGCATCAATGTAGGCTTGGCCATCGGGCGGGCGGCCGCTGCGTTGGCTTTCCCACACCATGCGGCCTAGGCATTCCATCACCTGGTGGTGTGCGTCGTGTACCGAGCCGAGTCGTGCTGCCAGCAGTTCCACCGCTTGCCGGATGCCGGGGGGTTGATCGATGGAGCATTGTTCGCTGATGCTCAAGTGCATGGACAGGTGCAAAAAGGGGTTGTCCCGCACTTCGCTGGGGGTCTGCATGGTGCGCAGGGCCGTGTCCACATCGGCCAAATCGGTGTGGTACTCGGGATGGCGTTGTATCCACTCACCCGCCAACATTTCTATCGCTTCCATTGGCTGGTGTTGCTGTTGTTTTTGGTAAACGCCGCAAAAAAAGCGTCGCACATCGGCTTGGGAAGGATTGAACATGGGTAGAAACTGGGTTAGATGCAAAAAAACAACAAATTAGACCGACGGTCGTGTCAGAGCCGCCACACCGGCAATTGCCAGTTGCGCCACAGGGCCAGTCCGCGCAAGCCGGCAGTCACCACCACGCATGCCACCAGCGCCTGCGTGCCCGAGCCGGTAAATTGCCACCAGCCCACATAGACCCAACCGCCCGCAAATGCGCACACCGCGTAGGGTTGGTGATCGACAAAGGCGCTGGGAATATCGTTGCACACCACGTCGCGCAACACACCGCCAAATGCACCCGTCACAATGCCCATCAGCACCGCTACCAAGGCGGGCCAGCCCGCCGCCAGTGCTTTGTCCACGCCCACGGCGGCAAACAGACCCAAGCCCAGCGCATCGGGCCACTGCATGGCGCGGGTGGTGAACTGAAAATGCTGGTGCCGCATGAACATCATGGCCCCAACGCACAGCGCCATCAGCGCCCAGAGCCAGTTCACGTGTTCGACCCAGAAAAATGGCCGCCGATCCAGCAGCAGATCGCGCAAGGTGCCACCCCCAAACGCGGCCAGAAACGTGACCATGAACACGCCGACCACATCGAGTTGTTTGCGCGCCGAGGCAATCAGTCCCGACAGCGCAAACGCCAGCGTGGCCGCGACCTCGATCAACAGTAGCAACGTGTCGGCCCAAGAAAAAGAGATTTGCATGGGCGGCAATTGTGCCTGCATTAACATCGGCCGCCATGACGTTGCAACCCATTACCGATCCTGTGTTCTACGCCGTGGCCATTCCGGCAGTGCTGCTCATGGGCATCAGCAAGAGCGGTTTTGGCTCGGGTTTTGGCTCGCTGGTGGTGCCCATGCTGGCGCTGGTGGTGAGCGTGCCACAGGCGGCGGCCATCATGATGCCGTTGCTGCTGGTGATGGATGTGCTGGGCATGGCGGCGTTCCGCAAGGACTTTGACAAGGCGTTGCTCAAATTTCTGATCCCGTTTGCGCTGTTGGGCACGGTCGTGGGCACGCTGTCGTTCCGTTGGCTCGATACCCGCATGGTGGCGGGCATTGTGGGGGCCTTGACGTTGCTATTTCTGGCGCAACGTCTGCTGTTTCCGCCCCGGGCCGACCAGCCGCCCCCGCCGTGCTGGCTGGGGGCGCTGTTGAGCATCACCACGGGTTTCACCAGCTTTGTGGCGCACGCGGGCGGGCCGCCCATCAACGCGTACGTGATCCCGCTCAAGCTCAAGCCGGTGGTGTTTACGGCCACGATGGCGTTTTTGTTTTTCTTTGTCAACCTGAGCAAGTGGGTGCCCTACGCGTGGCTGGGGCTGCTCGATTGGCGCAATCTGGCCACATCGTTGGTGTTGATGCCGCTGGCCCCGCTGGGGGTGTGGGTGGGTGTGCGCATGGCGCGCCACATCAATGCGCAGTTGTTTTACCGCCTGGTGTATGCGGGCATGTTCCTCACCGGCATCAAGCTGGTGTGGGATGGTTGGTTCTGAAGCCTTGTTGCCGCCAGGCCTCGTAGGTCAGCACCGCTACGGCGTTGGAGAGGTTGAGGCTGCGCTGGCCGGGTTGCATGGGCAGACGCAGGCGCTGCTCCAGCGCAAAGTGGTCGCGCAGGGCCGCGGGCAAACCTTGGGTTTCTGAGCCGAACACCAGCCAGTCGCCGGGCTGAAACGCGACTTCGTAGGCGTTGCGGCTGCCCCGTGTCGTCATGGCGAACATGCGCTGCGGGTCGGGTTGTTGTGTGGCCACGAAGGTGGCCCAATTGGCGTGGCGTTGCACATCGGCGTACTCGTGGTAGTCCAGCCCGGCACGGCGCAGCAGTTTGTCGTCCATCGAAAAGCCCAGCGGCTCGATCAGGTGCAGCGTGCAGCCGGTGTTGGCACACAGGCGGATGACGTTGCCGGTGTTGGGCGGGATTTCGGGGTGAACCAGAACGATGTGAAACATGGCGTGCGATTATTCCACGCTACCGGGCGCTGGGGTGCGCGCAAACACGATGGCACTGACGCTGTGCGCCCCGGCTTCGCGCAAGCGTTGGGCTGCGGCTTGCAGGGTGGCTCCGGTTGTCATCACATCGTCCACCAGCAGCACGCGCTGGCGTTGCAGGCTGGCCCGGTGTTGGGGCCGCACCATCAGCGATGCCCAAGCGTTGGCATGGCGTTGCGCCTGCCCCAGCGTGTGCTGCACTTGGGTTGGGCCTTGGCGTTGCAACACATCGGGCTGGGCACGGGCAGGGCTGGCGCTGTGCCGCCGCAACGCGGTGGCCAACTCCCACGCCTGGTTGTAACCCCGTTCGCGCAACCGCTCGGGTGTGGCTGGGATGGGTACCAGCAGGGTGCTGGCGCGCAGCAGGTGTTGTGCGTCGGGGGCTTGCAGCATCCATTGTGCAAACAGGTGGGCCCAAGCCGGTTGTTGCTGGAACTTGAAACGCGCCACCAAATCCGACCACGGGTAAGCGTAGTCGAAACGTGCTACGCAGTGTTCCAGCCAGCGTGGAGTCTCGTCCTCCCTGCAACGCACGCACAAGTCCAGTCCGGGGGCCATGGGCAGCGCACAAGCGGGGCAGCGGTGCTGCACTGGGCCCAAAGTGGTGTGGCAGTCGTGGCACACCGGTTGCGCGGGCCAGCGGGCGCACACCTCGCACACAGCGGGCCAATTTAGGCGATGCAGCAGGTTGAACATGGCGCGACTATACTGCCCAGCCTGTGCCGGAGTCGGGTGTGGCCGGGCCGGTTTCAACAACCAGTGGGGTGGTGTTTGGGGTGAATCAATTACACATAAGTGGTGCTCTGGCCGCTGTGGCCGACGAGGTGGCGGTGCCCAACTTGGACATGCGGGCCACTGCACGCTGGAATGCACGTCAGCGCGAGGACAGCCCCTGGCTGCACGAGGAGGTGGGCCGCCGCATGGCCGAACGCTTGGGCTGGATCAAGCAGCCCCCCACCGCTTGGTTGCACTGGGCTCCGGTGCAAGGTGGTTTGCAAGCGCACCAGCACGTGGTGACGCAATATCCCAAGGCCACGGTGTGGTTGGCCGGTGAGCCAGGGCCGCAGATGCTGCGCGCTTTGCAACGCCACAGCGGTGGTGGTTGGAACCCGCTCAAACGCTGGCTGGGCGGGCCGCGCGTGGTGCCTGAGTCCGGCCCGTTGCCCGAACCCGTGCAGATGCTGTGGGCCAACATGGCGCTGCACCAGCACGCCCAGCCCAAGGCCTTGTTGGCGCGTTGGCGCGATTGGCTGGCGGTGGATGGCTTTTTGATGTTCTCTTGCCTGGGGCCGGACACTTTGCGTGAAGTGCGTGCCGTTTATGCCCAGCACGGCTGGCCCGAGCCTCACCATCCCTACACCGATATGCACGACTGGGGCGATATGCTGGTCGAGACCGG
>JBLIZX010000166.1:0-3579 GCA_048860285.1 Macromonas sp.
CGGCGGCGCCGCCTCCGCCGTGGCCGGCCACCCCCTGCCCGAGTCCACGCTGAACCTCGCCAAGAGCGCCGACGCCATCCTGTTCGGCGCCGTGGGCGACTGGAAGTACGACACCCTGGACCGTCCCCTGCGCCCCGAGCAGGCCATTCTGGGCCTGCGCAAGGCGCTGGGCCTGTACGCCAACTTCCGTCCTGCCATCTGCTACAAGGAGCTGGTGAACGCCTCCAGCCTGAAGCCCGAGCTGATTGCCGGCCTGGACATCCTCATCATCCGTGAACTGACGGGCGACATCTACTTTGGCCAGCCCCGTGGCCGCCGCGTGGCCACCGACGGCCATTTCCCCGGCGCCGAGGAAGCCTTCGACACCATGCGCTACAGCCGCCCCGAGGTGGAGCGCATCGCCCACGTGGCCTTCCAGGCCGCCCGCAAGCGCAACAAGCGCGTGACCAGCGTGGACAAGTCCAATGTGCTGGAAACCTTCCAGCTGTGGAAGGACGTGGTCACCGAGGTCGGCCAGCAGTACCCCGACGTGGCGCTGGACCACATGTACGTGGACAACGCAGCCATGCAGCTGGTCAAGGAACCCAAGCGCTTTGACGTGGTGGTCACCGGCAACATGTTCGGTGACATCCTGTCCGACGAGGCCTCCATGCTGACCGGCTCCATCGGTATGCTGCCCTCGGCCAGCCTGAACAGCCAGAACCAGGGCCTGTACGAACCCAGCCACGGCTCGGCGCCGGACATCGCCGGCAAGGGCATCGCCAACCCGCTGGCCACCATCCTGTCCGCCGCGATGATGCTGCGCTTCTCGCTGCAACAGCCCGAAGCCGCCGACCGCATCGAAGCCGCCGTGAAGAAGGTGCTGGCCCAAGGCCTGCGCACCGGCGACATCTACAGCCCCGGCACCACCAAGGTCGGCACCCGTGAAATGGGCGATGCGGTGGTGAAGGCCTTGGGCTGATGCCCCCAAGCAAGGCTGAACGGTTTTTATTTTTGAAAGGGTATTGAAATGAGCAAGTTGGTAGGTTTGGTCGGCTGGCGTGGCATGGTCGGCTCGGTCCTGATGGACCGCATGGTGCAAGAGAAGGATTTCGACCTGATCGAGCCCATTTTCTTCTCCACCTCGAATGCCGGCGGCAAGGCCCCGGCCATGGCCAAGGCCCACACCCAGCTGCAGGATGCCAACGACATCGCTGCGCTGGCCAAGTGCGACATCATCATCACCTGCCAGGGTGGCGACTACACCAAGGATGTGTTTCCGAAACTGCGCGCCAGCGGCTGGAATGGCCACTGGATCGATGCAGCTTCTGCGCTGCGCATGGAGCAGGACGCCGTCATCATCCTGGACCCGGTTAACGACGACCTGATCCAAAAGACCCTGGCCGCCGGCGGTAAGAACTGGATTGGCGGCAACTGCACCAACTCCATCCTGCTGATGGGCTTGGGCGGCCTGTTCAAGCAAGGCCTAGTCGAGTGGGTCAGCTCCATGACCTACCAGGCTGCCTCGGGCGCCGGTGCCAACAACATGCGCGAGCTGCTCAAGGGCATGGGCGTGATCCACGCCGCCGTGGCCGATGAGCTGGCCACGCCGTCGTCCGCCATCCTGGACATCGACCGCAAGGTAGCCCAGACCATCCGCGAAGACGTGCCCACCGAATTCTTCGGTGCCCCGCTGGCAGGCGGCCTGATCCCCTGGATCGACGTGCAACTGCCCAACGGCCAATCCAAGGAAGAATGGAAGGGCCAAGCAGAGGTCAACAAGATCCTGGGCACCGAAGCCACCATTCCGGTGGACGGCCTGTGCGTGCGCATTGGTGCCATGCGTTGCCACAGCCTGGCGCTGACGCTCAAGCTGAACAAGGATTTGCCGCTGGAAGAGCTGGAAGCCATCATCAAAGGCGGCAACCCGTGGGTGAAGTGGGTGCCCAACGACCGCGCTATCACGGTGAAAGAGTTGACTCCCGCCGCCATCACCGGCGGTCTGGAAGTGGGTGTGGGCCGTGTGCGCAAGCTCAACATGGGCCCAGAGTACCTGTCGGCCTTTGTGATTGGCGACCAACTGCTGTGGGGTGCTGCCGAGCCGCTGCGCCGCATGCTGCGCATCCTGCTGGACGCGTAACCCAGGTTCGCGCTCTGCCACACACGCCGGGCACCTGCCCCGGCGTGTCGCACCCACACCACGCTGTGCGGTTTTGAACCGCTTGTTGTAGCGGTTTTGGTGGTAAGGTGCCATGTCGCTTTTTACAGGTTGAGGTATTTGTGCAGCATTTCCCGTTTCCTTTGACGGCCCCATCGCCTGTTCGGGCTCCTGCGGTCACACCACGGTCACCGCGCTGGAATTTGGGCAGCGTGGCCGCTGCGGTGGCGCTGCTGGGCGGGCTGCACAGCTCAGGAGCTTGGGCGCTGGAACTGGGCCGCGTGGCGGTGCGCTCTGGGCTGGGTGAACCGCTGCAAGCGGAACTGGAAATCACGCGCATTACGGCAGAGGAACGCGCCAGTCTGCAAATTGGTGTGGCACCGGCCACACAGTTTCAGGCCGCCAACGTCGAACGCAGCCCCGTGCTCAATGGGGTCACGTTTGAAGTGGTGCAACGCCCCGATGGCCGCACGGTGGTGCGCATTGGTGGCAACCAAGCGGTCACCACCCCGTTTGTGGATTTGTTGGTACAAGCGCAATCGAGCAGCGGCACCCTGCAACGCAGCTACACACTGTTGTTTGATCCGCCCGACCTGCGCACACCACCTAGCGCGCCAGAGCCGGTACCGGCAGCAACAACGGCCACAACATCAGAAGCCGCCGATACCACACGCCGCACCGCAGCGGCACCGCGCCGCAACACAGCCACGCCGCAGGCAGCCACACGCGGGGTTCGGGTGCGCACCGGCGACACCGCCAGCGAGCTGGCCAACGCACGGCGTTACCGGGGCGTATCGCTGGACCAAATGCTGGTGGGCATGCTGCGTGCCAACCCCAATGCGTTCATCGACAACAACATCAACCGCCTAAAAACCGGCGCGGTGCTGGACGTGCCCAGCCGCGCCGATGTGGCCGCCATCAACCCCGACGAAGCCCGGCAACTGATTGCCGCGCAAAGCCGGGACTTCAACGAATTCCGCCGCCGTCTGGCCGGTGCGGCCCAGCCCCAGCAAGCCAACGCCGAGCGCCAGGCCAGCGGTCAAGTGCAAACCGAAGTCAGCGAACCCAAGGCCGCTGCCACACCCGCCGACAAGCTCACGTTGTCCAAGCCCACTGCGCCAGCGGCTGCCCCCACACCCGAAGACAAAATTGCTGCCGACAAACAGCAAGCCGAACGTCAAGCCCGCGAAGCCGAGCTGAACCGCAACCTGCAAGAGTTGCAAAAAATCGACCAAGCCACCGCCAACACGGAAGCACCCACCACGGCCCCAGAAGTGGCACCACCGCCGCCCGAAGTGCAAGCGCCCGAGGTGCCCAGCATCGTGCCACCATTGCCCACCGTGGTGCCACTGCCAGAACCGACCGAAGCCCCCACCCCAGCCCCAACCCCTGAACCAGAGAGCCTGTGGACCAACCCTTGGGTGCTGGGCGGCGCGGGCGGA
>JBLIZX010000167.1:0-4201 GCA_048860285.1 Macromonas sp.
CGGAACTGGCTCATCACACCCGCCAGACGCTCGGCCCAGTCGCTGGGACGGAACGTTTTGCCGTTGGAGGTCACGCCCTGAATCAAAACTTCTTTGGCGGAAGGGGAAATGGCCATAGCAACTGCCCTGTCAATAAAAAAATGCGCGCCCAGAACCCAAAGGTTGGCGCGCCCCCGATTCTATCTTATCGGGCTATTTGCGCAGCAACACCACCGACACCCAACCCGGAATTTTGAAGCG
This sequence comes from Macromonas sp., assembly GCA_048860285.1. Taxonomy (GTDB): domain Bacteria; phylum Pseudomonadota; class Gammaproteobacteria; order Burkholderiales; family Burkholderiaceae_C; genus Macromonas_A. The sequence goes on from JBLIZX010000167.1 coordinate 241, forward strand.
CACAATGGCCATGTACGCTGCCGTATACATCAACCAAAACAAAAAGATGTCACCCAAGGCCACTAGAATGCAACGCTTGTATTGACACAGGAGTCGCTTGATATGACCACATCGCACATTCAACCCGCTTCGCCGCATGTGATGAACACGTATGGCCGTTTGCCCATCGCCTTGTCGCACGGCCAGGGTTGCCGTGTGTGGGATGTCAACGGCAAAGAATACTTGGACGGTTTGGGCGGCATTGCCGTCAACACGCTGGGCCATGCCCACCCCAAGTTGGTGGCCGCTTTACAAGACCAAGTGGGCAAGCTCATCCATTGCAGCAACTACTACCATGTCACCCTGCAAGAAACTTTGGCGCAACTGCTGGTGGAACGCTCGGGCATGACGAATGTGTTTTTCTGCTCCACCGGGCTGGAAGCCAACGAGGCCGCACTAAAACTGGCGCGCAAGTTCGGCCACGACAAGGGCATCGAAAAACCCGAGGTGGTGGTGTATGAGAAGGCGTTTCATGGCCGCTCGATTGCCACCCTGAGCGCCACCGGCAACCCCAAGGTGCAGGCTGGGTTTGGGCCGCTGGTGGAAGGTTTCATCCGCGTACCGATGAACGACATCGAGGCCATCAAGGCCACCACCGCCAACAACCCCAACGTGGTGGCGGTGTTTTTTGAAGCCATCCAAGGCGAAGGCGGTATCAACCCGATGGATACGACCTATATGCAGGAACTGCGCGCCCTGTGCGACGAGCGCGACTGGCTGATGATGATCGACGAGGTGCAATGCGGCATGGGACGCACCGGCAAGTGGTTTGCGCACCAGTGGGCGGGCATTGTGCCAGACGTGATGCCACTGGCCAAGGGCCTGGGCTCGGGCGTGCCGGTGGGTGCGGTGGTGGCCGGCCCCAAGGCCGCCAATATTTTTCAGCCGGGCAACCACGGTTCCACTTTTGGCGGCAACCCGCTGTCCATGCGCGCTGGGGTCGAAACCATCCGCATCATGGAAGAAGAGGGCTTGCTTGAGAATGCCGCGCAAGTGGGCGCTTACCTCAAGAGCGCACTGGAGCGCGAGCTAGGCCAGCTGCCCGGCGTGAAGGAAGTGCGCGGCAAGGGCCTGATGCTGGGCATTGAGCTGGAGCGTCCCTGCGGTGTGCTGCTGGAGCGCGCTGCCAACGCGGGCTTGCTGATGAGCGTGACCGCCGACAACGTGGTGCGGCTGGTGCCACCGCTGACCATCACCCCAGCCGAGGCCGATGAAATTCTGGCCAAACTGGTGCCGCTGGTGCAGGCGTTTTTGGCAGAATCCCAACCATGATCACACTCAAGCATTACCTACAGTTCAAGGACTTTACGGCGGACGAGTACGCGTACCTGTTTGAGCGTGCTGCGCTCATCAAGCACAAGTTCAAGACCTACCAGAAGCACCACACGCTGAGCGACCGCACGCTGGCCATGATCTTCGAGAAAGCCAGCACGCGCACCCGCGTGAGCTTTGAAGCCGGTATGTACCAGCTGGGCGGCAGCGTAGTGCATCTGACGACGGGTGACAGCCAACTGGGGCGCGCGGAGCCGATTGAGGACAGCGCACGCGTCATTAGCCGCATGACCGACTTGGTGATGATCCGCACCTTTGGGCAGGACAAGATCGAGCGTTTCGCCTCTCACTCGCGGGTGCCGGTCATCAATGGCCTAACCAATGAGTTCCATCCGTGCCAAATTTTGGCCGACCTGTTCACGTGGCTGGAACACCGGGGCACCGACGCGCAAGGCCGTATCGACCCCACCGCGCTGCGCGGCAAGACCGTGGCCTGGGTGGGCGATGGCAACAACATGGCCAACACGTGGCTGCAAGCGGCGGCGCTGCTGGGCTTCAGGGTTCACGTCAGCACACCCAGCGGCTACGGTGTCAACGCCGAGATTGCCGGCGTAGACTGCGCGGACTGCTGGCAGGTGTTTGACCACCCGCTGGATGCGTGCCGAGGGGCCGATCTGGTCACCACCGACGTGTGGACCAGCATGGGCTACGAGGCCGAGAACGAGGTGCGCCGCCAAGCGTTTGCCGAGTGGTGTGTCACGCCCGCCATGATGGCGGTGGCGCAACCGGACGCGCTGTTCATGCACTGCTTGCCCGCCCACCGTGGCGAGGAAGTGCTGGCCGAGGTGATCGACGGGCCGCAAAGCGTGGTGTGGGACGAGGCCGAGAACCGCATGCACGTGCAAAAGGCACTGATGGAATATCTGCTGCTGGGCCTCCAGCCTATGGCGTAAGCCCCCGAAAGGACGACCATGAGTGCATGTCAAAGTTGTGGCGCTTGTTGCTCGTGGTGCCGGGTCGATTTTTCCAGCTATGAATTGGAAGATGCGGGCGGCACCGTGCCCATGGGGCTGGCGGTGGAAGTCAATGGCAGCACCGCACGCATGCGCGGCACCGACCATTGGCCCGCACGCTGCGCCGCGTTGACTGGCAACATTGGCGGACGCGTGGGCTGCGGCATCTACGAATGGCGCCCCTCGCCCTGCCGGGAGTTTGAGGAAGGCAGCGAGGCCTGCATGCGCGCACGGGCGCGGCACGGCTTGCCCGCCCTGCCAGGCTGAACGCCCGTTCAGGGGCAGATGGCCGCGTCAGAGGCCAACACCTGCGCCAATGCGTGCGCCAGCGGTGCGGCCATCGGCACAACGCTGGACGGGTGCGGGATGCAGGCGGTACTCCACAAATGGGCCACGCCCGCCGCTTGCAACAGTGGTTCAGCCCCTGGGGCCAGCAGGGCGTGGGTGGCTGCCACATCCACCGATGCGGCACCGGCTGCCAGCAACAGGCGTGCCGCCTGCGCCACGGTGTGGCCGGTGCTGATGACGTCGTCCAACACCACCACAACGCGGCCTTGCACACCCAAGCCAGCGGGCAAGGCGATGCTGACGTCGTGGTCGCCGTGACGCACTTTGTGGCACACACCGCTGGCGTTGCCGTGCCGCGCGGCCGCTTGTGCCACCCATTGCGCCGCTTCTTCGTCTGGGCCTATCAACACTGCACCGGGCCGTTGCTGGTGGATCCAATCGGCCAACACCGGCGCACCACTGACGACCACCGGCTGCGCCACGGGCACGGCCTCGGCGAGGGTGGCCACGCGGTGCAAGTGTGGATCGACCGTGATCAGCGCATCGAACAACCCCGCCAGAAAGCCGCCCACAATGCGCTGGCTGACGGCCTCGCCGAGGGCAAAGGCGATGTCTTGCCGCATATAGCCCAAGTACGGGGCGATGAGCGTGAGGTGCTGCGCGCCCAGTTCGCGCGTGGTGCGGGCGGCCAGCAGCAGTTCGACCAGTTTCTCGTTGGGCTGGTGCAGGTTGCGCCACAGCACCACGCGGGGCGGCAGGGGCGTGGGCAGGCGCAGCTTGAGTTCGCCATCGGGGAAGCGGTGGCGCTGCACCAGCTGCGGCTGCAAGGTGATGCCGGTGGCGGCAGCTTGGTTGCGGTTCCACGCATCGGCCAGACGCTGTGCAGGCGCGGTTTCATCGTCGAAATGCAGCAACGCCACGGCAGTGGGAGCGGGCACCAACCCGGCGGCCGACACAGTGGCGGACGCAGCGACGAACACAGCAGACCGAGCGGATACAGCGCACGAGGCTGGCAAAGTGACGGACAGGGGCAAAGAGGATGACTGCATGGGGAAACCGCTGGCGCAGCGGTTTTAAAGTGGATTCAGAATTCGACGTACACGTGCGGCACGTCGGCGGCGGGGCCCAAGGTGTAACCGCTGGCCTTCTCGCTGGCTTGGCGGGCAAAGTCCAAGTCGGAAGGAAAAGCGGCGTACACACGGTACAGCAGATCACCTGTGGCCACCGGTTCACCCAATTTGCGCGCCAGATCGACCCCCGCCCCCTGCACCTTGGGCGCACCGGCCAAGCGCGCGATGCGGGCAATTTGCAGGTTGTCGATGCCGGTCACGAAACCGGCTTGCGGTGCA
>JBLIZX010000168.1:0-5805 GCA_048860285.1 Macromonas sp.
GCGTGCGGTGCAACGCCATTTTGTGTACTTTGCGCAGGCGTGGTTGGATCGGGGTTGGCTGTGGGGGGCGGATGTAACCACGGTGCGCCAGCGTTTGCAATTGGTGGGCGATGTGGCTGCGTTGCAGGGCAACACGCCCACGGTGCTGTTTGCGCCGCATTTTGTGGGCATGGACGCGGGTTGGACGGCTTTGACGGCCCACCTGCCGCGCCGTTTTTGCGGCATTTATGCCCATCAAGACAATGTGGTGGTAGACCGCTGGATGGAGCAGGGTCGCCAGCGTTTTGGACAGCCGCACATTGTGGCCAAAAACGATGGCCTCAAGCCGCTGGCCAGTGCGCTGCGTGCTGGTGAGCCTTTGTATGTGTTGCCCGACATGGACCACGGTTTGGGCGACTCGGTGTTTGCGCCATTTTTTGGTGTGCCAGCGGCCACATTGACCTCATTGCCGCGCTTTGCCAAACTGGGCCGAGCCCAGGTGGTGCCAGTCACGGCACGTTTGACCGCCACCGGTTACGAGGTGCGCATTTGGCCCGCTTGGGCCAATTACCCCACCGGCGATGTGCTGGCCGACGTGACGCTGAGCAACCAGCGTCTGGAAGCCATGATCCGCACCATGCCCGAGCAGTATTACTGGGTTCACAAACGCTTCAAGACCCGTCCACCGGGGCAACCGGGCCTGTATCCGCGTCGTTGAGGTCGGAGGTTGCCTCTGGTGCCGGGGTGGCGTTGTCTACCCAACCGCGCAGCAGCAGCGCCACATCGTCCAGTCCTTGTTTTTTGAGGGCCGAGAACAGCATGGCCTTGCCGCCGCCAGCTTGGAGTTTGGCGATCGACAAGGCTTTTTGCGCTTCGGTGCGAGAGAGTTTGTCGGCTTTGGTCAGCAGCACCAAAAATTGCAGGCCTTCTTCCACCCGTGGACGGATGATTTCGAGCAGGGCTTCGTCCAGTTCGGTCAGGCCCAAGCGCGGGTCGCACAACAGTACCACGCCGCACAGGTTGGGGCGGCTGACGAGGTAGTTGGCCATGACTTGTTGCCAGCGGCGTTTGGCCTCTTGCGGCACGGCGGCGTAGCCGTAGCCGGGCAAGTCGGCCAGCACGGCATCAACCGCGCCTTGCTTGCCGAGCGCAAACAGGTTGATGCTTTGGGTGCGTCCTGGCGTTTTGGAGGCAAAGGCCAGCCGTTTTTGTTGTGTCAGGGTGTTGATGCTGGTGGACTTGCCCGCGTTGGAGCGGCCCACAAACGCAATTTCCGGAACATCCAGTGTTGGCAGGTGTTGCAGTTGGGGCGCTTCGGTCAAAAAACGGGCGGTGTGCAACCAGTTGTGTGCCAATTGCGCTACGGCGGCATCCACCTTGGTCGTGTGGCGTGGGTAGGGGTGGGGAGCGGAGGAGGTGTGTGCTTTCATTGGTGGGGGATTTTGACACCGCGACGCTGCACAGTGGTTAAGCTTTTGGCGCATTTTGCTAAAATCCCGGCGTTTGTGCGTCCGCGCTGTATTAGCCCGGATAAAACGCATCTCTTGTAGCCCCCTGACGCCACCCGCACACGAAATGAAATTGATCGCCTCCCTCATTGGCGCTTGCGCGCTCGCCGCCTTGTCGTTGTCTGCTCAGGCGCAGGCCCCGCAACCCGACCTGAACAAGGGTGCGGCACTGTACAACCAGGTGTGCGTGGCTTGTCACGCCGCCAATGGCAATTCTGGCACGCCGGTACACCCTGTGCTGGCCCAGCAGCACCCCGAGTACCTGATCAAGCAGTTGCAGGAATTCAAGTCGGGCAAACGCGACAACGCCATCATGAAGGGTTTTGCCTCGGCACTGTCCGACCAAGACATGGCCAATGTGGCGTACTGGTTGGCCAGCCAAAAGGCCAATCCTGGCTTCTCGCAAGACAAGGCGTTGGTGGGTATGGGTGAACGTATTTACCGTGGTGGTTTGGCCGACCGCCAAATTGCCGCTTGTGTGGGTTGCCACGCTCCCAATGGCAGCGGTATGCCGGCGCAATACCCACGTCTGAGTGGTCAGCACGCTGAATACACTTCGACCCAGCTCAAGGCGTTCCGTTCTGGTGAGCGCAAGAACAGTGTGCAAATGTCGCACATTGCCGTGTACCTGACCGACAAGGAGATCAAGGCCGTCTCCGATTACGTGGCAGGTTTGCGTTAAACCGGGAACCACGGGCACATTTCCGCATCACAGCACAGGCAGGTCGGTTGTACGGCCTGCCTTTTTTTATGGATTTTTTCTGATCAATGAGCGCCTCCACCACGGGATTGGAACTGAGAAGCGGCTCGCAGCGTGTGCGCTCGGCGGTGGAGTTGCTGTCGTCGATGCGTTTTGCGATTGCGCTGCTGACGGTGATTTGTATCGCATCGGTCATTGGTACTGTGCTCAAACAGCACGAGCCGATGAACAACTACGTGAACCAGTTCGGGCCGTTTTGGGCCGAGGTGTTTGCAGCGCTCAACCTGTACGCAGTGTACAGCGCATGGTGGTTTTTGCTGATTTTGGCGTTTTTGGTGTTGAGCACCAGTTTGTGCATTGTGCGCAGCACGCCCAAGATTTTGCAGGATTTCAAACAGTTCAAAGAAAACATCCGTGAGCAGAGCCTGAAAGCGTTTTCGCACAAAGCCGAGGCTGCCTTGGCCGAAAACACCGAAGCCGCGGCTCAACGCATTGGACAAACTCTGGCCGCGTCGGGTTGGAAAGTCAAGTTGCAGCCGCGCGAAACCGCCCAAGGTACGGGTTGGATGGTGGCGGCCAAGGCCGGTGCCGCCAACAAGTTGGGCTACTTGGCCGCACACAGTGCCATTGTGTTGATCTGCATTGGGGGCCTGTTTGATGGTGACTTGGTGGTACGGGCGCAAATGTGGTGGCAAAACAAGACCCCGTTCAGCGGTGGTGGCCTGATTGCTGAGGTGCCCGAACAGCACCGTTTGAGCGACCGTAACCCAACTTTCCGTGGCAATCTGCTGGTGAGTGAAGGGGCTACCGCTGGCACGGCGGTGTTGACCCAACCGACTGGTGTGGTGTTGCAGGATTTGCCGTTTGCGGTGGAACTCAAGAAATTTGTGGTGGAGTATTACCCTACGGGCATGCCCAAGCTGTTTGCCAGCGACATCATTATTCACGACCGCTACACCGGCGAACAAACCCCAGCGCGCGTGGCTGTGAACCACCCAGCCAGTTACCGGGGCATCGAAATTTACCAATCCAGCTTTGACGATGGGGGCTCGTTGGTCAAGTTGCGTGCTGTGCCGATGGGGGGGGCTGGTGCGCCGTTGGAGGTACAGGGCCGCATAGGTGAATCCACCACGTTGACCAATGGCAGTCAAAAGCTGACGTTGGAGTTCACTGGGCTGCGCGTTATCAACGTAGAAAACCTCAGTGCCAACAGCACTGCCCGTGGTGCCGACGTGCGCAAGGTGGATTTGCGCCATGCCATTGAAAGCCGTTTGGGAGCTGGCCATAAAACCAGCACACCCAAGGCCTTGCACAACGTGGGCCCCAGTGTGAGTTACAAATTGCGCGATGAGGCCGGGCAAGCGCGTGAATTCAACAACTACATGTTGCCGGTGGACATGGACGGACAGCGCGTGTTTTTGCTGGGCGTGCGCGATACACCCGCCGAACCGCTGCGTTATCTGCGGGTGCCCGCCGATGAGCAAGACCGCATGGATGGTTTCTTGCGTTTGCGTCAAGCTTTGGCCGATCCGGCGTTGCGCCGTCAGGCGGTGCAGCGTTACGCAGCCCAAGCGGCCGAGTCGCCTAAACCCGAGTTGTTGCAGGCACTGACCGAGTCGGCCCAGCGTGCGTTGGACTTGTTTGCGGGAACAGATCCCGTATTGGCGCGCCTGCCGCGTCCGCAAGGTCTGCCATCCGAGACGTTGCTGGGTGGCTTGCCCGCGTTGTCGGCGTTTATGGAAGCCAATGTACCCGCTGCCGAACGTGAACGTGCCAGCGAGGTGTTGTTGCGCATTTTGAATGGTGCCTTATTCGAGTTGTACCAATTGACCCGCGAACGCGCGGCATTGGCCCCCGCACCGCGCAACGACGCAACATCGGCGTTCATGACGCAAGCGGTGCTGAGTTTGAGTGATGCGTTCTTGTACCCGGCACCGATGGTGTTTCAGCTCGCCGACTTTACCCAAGTGCAAGCCAGCGTGTTCCAAGTGGCGCGTGCGCCGGGTAAAACCATTGTGTACCTGGGTTGCTTGTTCCTGATTCTGGGGGTGTTTGCCATGTTGTATGTGCGCGAGCGTCGCCTGTGGGTGTGGTTGGCCCCGACCGCTACCGGTGATGCCACAAGTGCCCAAGCGACGATGGCTTTGTCCAGCAACCGCAAGATGATCGACACCGACCGAGAATTTGCCACGCTTAAAACCCGTTTGTTACAGGTGAATCCATGAACGCTTCTACATCGACCTTGCCGCTCCCGCCGGGGGGCGGGACTATGACGCTCAACCCCGGCTATTTTGCCCGCCGCAATGCGTTGGATTGGCTGTTTGCGTTGCTGGTGACGCTGGGCGGGGCGTTTGCATTTTGGCGCTATAACGCTTTTATGGACGGCTACGAGCAGGCCATTTTGGTGGGCAGTGTGCCCAGTGCGATTGCCATGGGGTGGTTTTGGCGGCCATTGCGGGTGTTGATGGTGGTGGTGGCGGCGCTGGCGCTGCTGGCCATAGGTTTGTACCAGGTGGACGGCGGCACGGCGCAGTTGGCACGGGCCGATGAAGCGTTCTTGCTCAAGTATTTCCTGTCCAGCCAGTCCGCTATTTTGTGGATGAGTGTGCTGTTTTTCATGGCCACGGTGTTTTACTGGCTGGGTATTTTTTCGCGCAACAACGCGGACACATTTGAGCAACTGGCCTCGCGTATCACGTGGGTGGCGGTAACGCTGGCGCTGGTGGGCACGCTGGTGCGGTGGTATGAAAGTTACCTGATGGGGGCGGACATTGGTCACATCCCGGTCAGCAACTTGTACGAGGTGTTTGTGCTGTTCAGCTGGCTGACGGCGGCTTATTACCTGTATTACGAAGACCAGTACCAAACCCGTCGCATGGGTGCTTTTGTGATGTTGGTGGTGAGTGCTGCGGTGGGCTTTTTGCTGTGGTACACCGTGGTGCGTGATGCACACCAAATCCAGCCGTTGGTACCGGCGCTGCAAAGCTGGTGGATGAAGTTGCATGTACCGGCCAACTTTATTGGCTACGGCACGTTTGCGTTGGCTGCGATGCTGGCGTTTGCTTACCTCATCAAACAAAGTGCCACCGAAACGCGCTGGTACAAGCTGGCCCCGTTGTGGGTGCTGGGCATTGTGTTGTGTTTTGAACCGCTGGTGTTCCGCCAGACTGCCACCGCCAACGGTGGTAGCTACTGGTTCGTTTACTTTGGCATTTCAGCGTTGGTGGTGGGCGGCATTTTGGTGGCACGTCGCCGCATTGCCGAGCGTTTGCCCACGCTGGAGGTGCTCGACGATGTGATGTACAAGGCCATTGCGGTGGGCTTTGCTTTCTTCACCATCGCCACCGTGTTGGGGGCGCTGTGGGCCGCCGAGGCTTGGGGCGGCTACTGGAGTTGGGATCCGAAGGAAACCTGGGCCTTGATCGTGTGGCTGAACTATGCCGCATGGCTGCACATGCGCTTGATGAAAGGCCTGCGCGGCACCGTGGCATCGTGGTGGGCGCTGGCCGGGCTGGTGGTGACGACGTTTGCCTTCCTAGGCGTGAACATGTTCCTCAGCGGTTTGCACAGCTACGGCACGTTGTGAGTTCAGTTGAACTTGAAGCGGTTCACGTTGCT
>JBLIZX010000169.1:0-3309 GCA_048860285.1 Macromonas sp.
ATGCAAATGGTGCTCAAGGAAGTGGCCTCCGATGCGCTGGTGGTGGCCCTCAAAGGTGCCAGCCCCGGGCTCAAGGACAAGGTGCTGGGCAACATGTCGAGCCGTGCCGCCGAAAGTCTGCGCGAAGACTTGGAGTCGCGCGGACCGCTGCGCCTGTCGGAAGTGGAAGGCCAGCAACGCGATATCCTCAAAATCGTGCGTCGCTTGGCCGACGAAGGCCAAATCGTGCTAGGCGGAGGGGCCGAAGATGCCTTCGTCTAACGCCAAACCACACGCGTACCAACGCTTCATTCCACGCGAGGAAGTGCAAGCCTTTACCGCATGGGAATTCCCGTCGATGGACGACCCTGCGGAAGCCGCTGCACAAGCGGAGGCCGAACGCGCACAAGCCGAGGCCGCTGCGCTGGAACCCACCGCCCCACCCATCGACTTGGAAGCCGAACGGCAACAAGCCTACGACGAAGGTTTTGAACAAGGCCGCCTGCTGGGCGTACAAGAAACCACCGAGGCCTTGCAACAACCTCTGCAACGCCAGTTGGAAGAACATTCCCAACGCCTGCAAGGCTTGCTGCAACAAGCGCAACACGACTTGAACCAGCTGCAAGATACCTTGGCCACACAAGTGCTGGAGTTGGCCTGTGACGTAGCGCGCCAAGTGGTACGCCGTGAACTGGCCCAGCCGCTCAACAGCCTGCACAGTGTGGTGCAAGAAGCCTTGGCCCTGCTGGTGCCCGATGGTCAACCCGCCACACTGAAATTGCACCCCAACGATCTGGCCCTGTTTACCCCCACCTTCGGCGAAGAACTGCAACAACGGGGCATCAAATTGGTGCCTGATGCTGGTCTGACCCCCGGTGGCTGCACGCTGGAGGCCGCGCAAGGCACAGTCGATGCCACCGTGGAAAAACGCTGGGCGCGTGCGGTGGCCAACCTTGGACTGGAGCTGGACTGGGCCATCCCCACACCCGAACCGACCCCGGCACCTACACAAGCCCCCACACCAGAACCCGATCTGGCACCAGCAATCCCACCGACCACCACCAAGGCAGCAGCACCGCAGCAGGAGCCCCCAAAAAATGCCTGAACCCACCACCAGCCCCACCTTGCAACGCTGGGGGCAATTCATGGCCAACGCGCGCCAAATGGCCAACCAGCCCACACCGCTGGAAAGCAGCGGCAAGCTGATCCGGCTGGCTGGGCTGGTGTTGGAAGCGCAGGGCATCAAAACTCCGGTGGGCTCACAATGCGTGATCGAATTCCCACACGACCCCCACACGACCGTACTCGCTGAGGTGGTGGGCTTCAACGGTGACCGCGCGTTTTTGATGCCCGCCGGTGACGTACAGGGGCTCTCCAACGGTGCTCGCATCCGCCCACTGCCACCCTACCGCCAGCAACCGCAACTGGGCGACAGCCCCAAACCCCTGCATGCCAACGACCGAGGTGTATTGCGCCTGCCACTGGGCCACGGCCTGCTGGGCCGGGTGGTCGATGCCTACGGCAACCCACTCGACCACCAAGGCCCATTGCAAAACATCGAAGTCAAGCCGCTGGAACGCCCACCCATCAACTCGATGGAACGCGCCCCAGTGCGCCAACCGCTGGACACCGGCGTGCGCGCCATCAACGCCTTGTTGAGCGTAGGGCGCGGACAACGGTTGGGCTTGTTCGCAGGCTCAGGCGTGGGCAAAAGCGTACTGCTGGGCATGATGGCCCGCTTCACCAGCGCCGACGTCATCGTGGTGGGGCTGATTGGCGAACGGGGCCGCGAAGTCAAGGAATTCATCGAAGACATTTTGGGCGAGGAAGGCCGCCGCCGCGCCGTGGTGGTGGCCGCGCCCGCCGACGCACCGCCGCTGGTGCGCATGCAAGGTGCCAACTACGCCACCGCCATCGCCGAAAAATTCCGCGACGACGGCCTGGACGTGCTGCTGTTGATGGACTCGCTCAGCCGTTACGCGATGGCGCAACGCGAAATTGCGTTGGCCATTGGCGAGCCACCCGCCACCAAAGGCTATCCGCCCAGCTGCTTTGCCAAACTGCCCATGCTGGTAGAACGCAGCGGCAACGGCCCCGAAGGCGGTGGCTCCATCACCGCGTTCTACACCGTATTATCCGAAGGCGACGACCAGCAAGACCCGATTGCCGACGCGGCGCGCGCCATCCTAGACGGCCACATCGTACTGTCGCGCACATTGGCCGAATCGGGCGTGTACCCGGCCATTGACGTGGAAGCCTCGGCCTCGCGGGTGATGCACAACGTCGTCACCCCTGAACACTATGCGTTGATGCGCAAATACCGGCACTACTACTCGCGCTACCAAAAGAGCCGCGACCTGATCCAACTGGGGGCCTACTCACCTGGCAGTGATCCCGACACCGACCGTGCCATTCAACTGTTTCCAGCCATGCAAAAATTTGCCATGCAAGACATGCGCGAACAAGCACCGTTCAACGTCTGCGTGCAACAACTGGCCCAAACCGTGGGTGACAACGCCGGCAACAACAAACCCCAGCGTCCTGCTGGCAACAAAGCGCGGTAAGCCCCATGAAAAAACCCGCCAGCCTGGCCACCGTGCTCGAAGTGTCCACGCTGCGGCGCGACGATGCCCTGCAAGCTTTGGTACAGGCCCGACGCGAACATGCACAAGCCGAACAACAAATGGCCCAGCTGCGCGGCTATACCCAAGAATCGCTGGATCGCTGGCAAGCGCGTGCACGCCAAGGTGTCAGCCCCATGCTGTTGCAGGCCCAGCAACAGTTCATGGCCAAACTGGACCACGCCATCGGCTTTCAAGACGGCGTACTGGAACGCACCCAAAAGCAGATTGAACGCTGCAAACAAAAAGTGCAACAAGCCGAACACGACTTGGCGGCCCTCAAAAAATACGACGAACGCCGCGAAGAAGCCTGGCAAAAACAGCTGCAACGCCAGGAACAAAAAAGCAACGACGAAATGGCGGCCAACCTGCACCGGCAACACCGCCCCCGCCCCGAGGATCCCCAGCCATGACCCCCAGCGACCTCAGCGCCCTGACCTTCAGCCTGCTGGCAGCGGCCCCCGCCCCGGCCCGCAGCCCCAGCGGCCAGCCCGATCACACCGACGCCACCACACTGCCCCTGTTCGCCAACGTGCTGGCCCAGACCCAGGACAGCGCCGCCGCAGCAGCCGCCACCGGCGTGACCACTGCAACCGCTGCTGCAAACGCCACCAGCCCCATGCCGATGGCGGCAGCGCAACCGTCACAACCCTCTCCAGCACCGATCAGCCCAGACCCGGCCAGCAGTGCCGGGCCTACCACCTCCTCA
>JBLIZX010000170.1:0-3000 GCA_048860285.1 Macromonas sp.
CTGCACGTAATCACCCGCAAGGGCCAGGGTTACAAACTTGCCGAGGCTGACCCCATCCTCTATCACGGTGTAGCCAAGTTCGCCCCGGAACAAGGCATTCAGAGCGGCAAAGGTAGCGGCAAACTAACCTACACCCAAGTCTTTTCCGACTGGCTGTGTGACCAGGCACGCGCCGATCAGCGCTTGATCGGCATTACCCCTGCCATGCGCGAAGGCTCAGGCATGGTGGAATTCCACCAGCGCTTCCCCGAGCGTTACTACGACGTGGGCATTGCCGAGCAGCACGCCGTGACGTTTGCCGCTGGCATGGCCTGCGAAGGGGTCAAGCCGGTGGTGGCCATCTACTCCACCTTCCTGCAGCGCGCCTACGACCAGTTGATCCACGACGTGGCGTTGCAGAACCTGCCGGTGGTGTTTGCGCTGGACCGCGCGGGCCTGGTGGGGGCGGATGGCCCGACCCACGCCGGGGCGTACGACATCCCGTTCATTCGCTGCATTCCGAACATGGCGTTGGCTTGTCCGGCGGACGAGGCCGAGTGCTACCGCTTGCTTTCCACCGCCTACGCGCAAAACCACCCGGTGGCGGTGCGCTATCCGCGCGGTGTGGGCGCGGGCACACCCTTGCCGCAACACTTGGAGGGCTTGCCCTACGGGCAGGGCGAAATTCGCCGTCAGGGTCAGAGAGTGGCCGTGCTGGCGTTTGGCACCTTGTTGTACCCGGCCTTGCAAGCGGCTGAGGCGCTCAACGCCACCGTGGCCAACATGCGCTGGGCCAAGCCGCTGGACGTGGACTTGCTGCTGCAATTGGCCCAAACCCACGACGCGTTGGTCACGGTAGAAGAGGGTGCTTTGCCCGGCGGTGCGGGTTCTGCCGTGCTAGAAGCTTTGCAAATGGCCGGATTGCACAAGCCGGTCTTGACACTGGGTTTGCCCGACCGCTTTATCGAACACGGCGACCACGCAAAATTGCTGGCACGGCTGGGGCTGGATGCCACAGGCATCGAAGCCAGCATCCGCCAGCGTTTTTCCGCCCTGTGGCCCACGGCAGATACCGCCGCCTGAACCCGCTACCCTGTGAGACCAACTCCATGCACATCGATGTCAAAATTCTGGACGAACGCTTGCACCAGCAAGCCCCCGCTTACGCCACGCCCGGCAGTGCCGGATTGGATTTGCGCGCCTGTCTGGACGCGCCGCTGACCTTGGCCCCCAACGCTTGGCAACTGGTGCCCACTGGGTTGGCCATCCACTTGGCCGACCCCGGTTACGCGGCGCTGATCCTGCCGCGTTCCGGCTTGGGGCACAAGCACGGTATTGTGCTGGGCAATCTGGTGGGCCTGATTGACAGCGACTACCAAGGCCAACTGATGGTCAGTGCTTGGAACCGCAGCGATGTGGCCTTCACCATCGAGCCGATGGAGCGCATTGCCCAACTGGTGATTGTGCCGGTGGTGCAGGCCCAGTTCCGTTTGGTGGACGACTTTGGTGCCGCTACCGAGCGCGGCACCGGTGGTTACGGCTCCACGGGCCGCGCCTGAATTTCTCAGTGCAGATGCTGTCCGCCGGGGGCGTGTGGTGCATCGTCTGATGCGCCGCCCAGTCGGAAAAAACCCATGCCCAGCGTGCCTTGGCCCACCTCGTCGGCGGTGGCTTCGCGCACGGCGTGAACCTTGAGCTTGAGCCGCAGCGCAATCCCTGACAGAGGGTGGTTGGCATCCATCACCACGTGCTCGGGGTAGATTTCGCTGACGAAGTACACCTTGTCCTGGGGTGCGTCAGGGTTGCAGCCGGGGGGCAAGCCTTCAAAAGCCATGCCTTCTTCCAAATCCAGTGGAAAGCATGCGCGTGGCTCCAAGTACAGCAAATCTTCGTTGAAGTCGCCAAACGCGTGTTCCGGCTCCAAGTGCAGTTCCAACTCGTCGCCCGCCACGTGGTCTTGCAAGGTTTCTTCGATTTTGGCCAGCAGGTCGTTGCCACCGAGCAAAAACTCGGTCGGCTCTTCCAGTTCGTCCAGCACTTCGCCCAAGGTATCTTTCAGCGTCCAAGTCAGGGCCACGACGCATTGTGGTGTGATTTTCATTGGACAATTGTCCCATGACCGCTTTGACCATCACCCCCCCGCCCAGCCCCGACACCCCCCTGACTTTGCTGGGAGGTCTGACACCCCGCCAGTTCATGCGCCGCCACTGGCACAAAAAACCCTTGTTGATACGCCAAGCCATTCCCGGCTTCAAGCCTTTGTTGTCGCGCCCTGAGCTGTTTGCGCTGGCGGCGCAGGAAGCGGTGGAATCGCGCGTGGTGATGCAGCATGGCGAGAGCTGGGAGCTCAAACATGGCCCGTTTGGCAAGGGCGCTTGTCCTCCCTTCAAACAAGCGGGCTGGACGTTGTTGGTGCAGGGTGTGGACTTGCACGTGAACGCGGTGCACCAGTTGATGCAGGGATTCCGTTTTGTGCCCGATGCGCGGCTGGACGATTTGATGATCTCGTGGGCCAGCGAAGGCGGCGGCGTGGGGCCGCACTTTGACAGCTACGACGTGTTTTTGTTGCAAGCCCACGGCAAGCGCCACTGGCGCATTGGTCGCCAGAAAGACTTGAGTTTGCAGGAAGACGTGCCCCTCAAAATTTTGCAAAACTTTGAGCCCGAAGAAGAATTTGTGCTGGAACCGGGCGACATGCTGTACCTGCCCCCCAAATGGGCGCACGACGGTGTGGCCGTTGGTGGCGAGTGCATGACCTATTCGGTGGGTTTTCGGACACCGCAACGCGGTGGTTTGGCCGCAGAACTGGTGCAGCGTCTGGCCGATGACCACGAGGATGAGGTGGTGTACCGCGACCCGCAACAGCCCGCCACCGACCAACCCGCAGCGGTGCCCGCAGGTTTGTTGCAATTTGCCCAAGACGGCGTGCAACGTTTGCTCCAGCAACCCGACGCGCTGGCTTGCGCGCTGGGTGAGGTGCTGACCGAACCCAAACCGCGCGTCTGGTTTGACGAACCTGAG
>JBLIZX010000171.1:0-2740 GCA_048860285.1 Macromonas sp.
GCTGGTACCGCGCCAAGGCGAACAAGACAAAGACGTGCCCAGCCACGTGGCCGATCACGGCCAAATTTTGCTGGCCCAAGAAAAACCGCCCGCACCGCCACCACGCATTTCTGCACCCGCTGCGCGTGCCGCTGCACCTGCGCGCCGCAGCAGCATCCGCGTCGGCAAAGGCGACAGCCTGATTGGTTTGGCGCGCGAAAACGGTGTCAGCGTCGAGAACCTGGCCAAATGGAATGGCCTGCGCCCCAGCGCCAACGTCAAAATTGGACAAACGCTGGCACTGTACGCCCCGTCAGGCAAAGACACCGGCAAGCCAACCGCCCGCACCGACAGCCGCGACAACGGCAAGTCTGACAAATCCAACAAGTCCGACGCGCCCAGCCGCAACCAGAAAGCCAGCCCCAGCAAAGACAACAAGGACAACAAAACGGGCAAGCCAGACAAATCCAGCCCCGAGGGCAAGGCCAAGTCCAGCCAAGCCCAACCCGACAAGTCGAGCAAAAACAGCAAGAGCAACAGCGGCAAGGACGACAACCGCGCCAAGACCAGCAGCAAAGACAAAAACAAAGACAAAGGCAGCGACCGCAACACCAGCAAAAAAACCGAATCCAAAAAAGACAAAGGCCAGCAACGCTGACCTTAATCGGGTAAAAACGGTGATCAACGCCGGTCGGCCAGTGCGTGGGCGATGGTGCCCAAGTCCACGTACTCCAACTCACTGCCAATGGGCACGCCACGCGCCAACCGTGTGACCTTGACCCCCTGTGGCTGCAATGCCTGCGCCACAATGTGCGCCGTGGCCTCGCCCTCGGCGGTAAAGCCTGTGGCCACAATCACCTCTTGCACAGGCAACACCGCCGGCGGTACCGGCTGCAACACACGCCGCAGCAGAGCCTGCAAACCAATGTCGTGTACGCCACGTCCATCCAACGGGCTCAAACGGCCCATCAACACAAAATAGCGCCCGTGGTAAGCCCCAGTGCGCTCCAAGGCCAACTGGTCGGCGGGGGCTTCAACCACACACAACAGGGCACCGTCACGTTCGGGGTCGGCACACACCGGGCAGACTTCCTGCTCGCTCAACGTGTGACACAGCATGCAATGGCGCAACTGGGCCACCGCTTGCTGCAACGCCTGCGCCAACTGCAACGCCGCCGCGTGGTCGTGCTGCAACAAATGGAACGCCATGCGCGCTGCCGATTTGGCCCCCACCCCTGGCAAACGCTGCAACGCGCGCAACAAGGCTTCCAGTGCGGGCGCTCCGGGGTGCAACATCGGTGGCGTTGGGCGCGTTAGAACGGGAACTTCATGCCGCCGGGCAAACCTGGCATACCGGCGGTGATCTTGGCCATCTTCTCGGCGCTGGTTTCCTCCGCCTTGCGCACAGCGGCGTTGAACGCAGCGGCCACCAAATCTTCCAGCATGTCCTTGTCCTCGGCCAGCAAGCTGGGGTCGATGGTGATGCGCTTGACATCGTGCTTGCACGTCATCAGCACCTTGACCAAGCCTGCACCAGATTCACCCGTCACCTCAATATTGCCCAAGTCGTCTTGGGCCTTTTTCAGGTTGTCCTGCATGGCCTGGGCCTGCTTCATCAAGCCAGCGAGTTGTCCTTTGTTGAACATACAAATACCTTAAAAACAATTGAACACAGAAAACACAAAGGCACCCGCCACCACCTTAAAGTGGCTGGATGCTGCCGGGCACCATTTTGCCGCCAAAGTCGCGCAACAACGTTTGCACTAGCGGATCTTGCTCCACCGCCAACTCGGCGGCACGCTGACGCGCTTGGTTGGCCGCCGCTTGGCGACGGGCCAGCGAATCGGTCACCGGCCCCACCTCCAATTGCAAACGCACCGCATGGCCTGCCTGCAACAGTGCCCTTTGCAAACCCTCACGCATGTTGGGTTGCGCGAGCGATTCCGCTGCCACCCGCAAGCACCACATATCGCCCTGCGCACCCAACCATTGGGATTGCAACGCCAATTCACGCACCAACGCTGTGATGGCCCCCGCCTGTGCCATGCCCGCAATCAGGGTGTACCAGCTTTCGGCCTCGGCATTCGCCTCCACATGCACCTCGGACGGTGGTGGCGGCGGGGCGGATGGCACAGGGGGCACAACCACAGGCGCGACTGGCGCGGTAGGCTCAAGCGTCAGTGTTTTTTTTTCCGGGGGGGGCGGTGCCACCGATGCTGCCGCTTGCGGTGGCCGAAACGCGAGCAAACGCAACAACACCATGGTCAATCCAGCGTATTCGTCGGGGGCCAACCCCAATTCGGCACGACCGTGCAAGCACAGGCTGTACAACAACTGCGTGACATCCGGAGGCAGCAAAGCGGCCAAGCGACCGATCTCGGCATGTTCCGGATCCGGGTTGGCGGCCATACTGGGCACCGCCTGCACCACCGCCATGCGCTGCAACGCGCCGGTCATGTCGTCCAGTGCCGCCACCGCGCTGAAACCGTTCAAGCGCAACACGTCCACCGTTTCGACCACGGTTTTACCATCGCCACACGCCAAAGCGGCAATCAGCGTGTAGACATGGCTGCTGTCCACCGCGCCCAACATTTGGCGCACACCGGCTTCTTGCAACTGGCCTCCACCAAAGGCTATCGCTTGGTCGGTCAGGCTCAAAGCATCGCGCATGGAACCGCGCGCCGCACGCGCCAACAAGCGCAGTGCCGCCACCTCGGCGGCGACTTCTTCCGCCGCCAACACACGGGTCAAATGCTCCAGC
>JBLIZX010000172.1:0-2121 GCA_048860285.1 Macromonas sp.
GTTCCGCAGCGAGCGGCGCATGGCGCGCGAACTGTTGGCCGAGGGGGAGTTTGTGGAGGTGTTTGTCGATACGCCGCTGGAAGAATGTGAGCGCCGCGATGTGAAGGGGCTGTACGCCAAAGCGCGCCAAGGGGCGTTGAAAAATTTTACGGGCATCGACAGTCCTTACGAAGCGCCCGAGGCCCCCGAAGTTCATTTGCGCACCACCGCTTTGTCTGTCGAAGAAGCGGTGGAAGAGGTGTTGCACGCACTGGAGCGTTGTTGATGGCGGCTGCAACGCCCTTGGCTGTGGGCGTGTTGTTGTCGGTGTTGTTGCTGCTGGGGCTGCTGCTGCATGGTCGTGTGGCCACGGCAGTGCTGTTCACGGTGTGGGGGGTGGCGTATTTGCTGTTGGGGTTGGTACCTGAAGCTGCCTTCTTGCAGGGTTACACCAACTCTGCATTGGTGACTTTGTTGGTGCTGATGCTGGTGTCGCTGGCGTTAGAGCGTTCGCCGCTGGTGGCCAGCCTGTCGCGGTTTGTGACCCGGGGTGGCAGTGACCGGCGCGCGGTGTGGCGACTGTCGGCCGTGGCGGTGGGATTGTCGTCCTTTTTGAACAACACAGCGGTGGTGGGGGGCTTGCTGGGGGTCGTGACGCGGCAGAGCAAGGTACCTGCTTCTCGGTTGTTGATTCCGCTGAGTTACGCGTCTATTTTAGGCGGCGTGGTGACGTTGGTGGGTACCAGTACCAACTTGGTGGTCAATTCGCTGGCGGTGCGTGCAGGTTTGCCCGCATTGGGCATGTTCCAGTTCACGCCGGTGGGGTTGTCGGTAGCGGTGGTGTGCGTAGGCGTGTTGGTGCTGACGGCGCACTGGTTGCCGGTGAATGCGGTCCAGCAGGTGCAGGCTGGAATGCCGTATTTTCTGGAGGCACAGGTGTTGCCCGGTTCTCCCCTGGTAGGGCGTAGCATTGAAGCCAATGGCTTGCGCAGTCTGGATGGGTTGTACCTGATGGAGATTGTGCGTGGTGGCCGTTTGCTGTCACCCGTGGGGCCAGATGAGGTGGTACAAGCGCAAGATTGGCTCATCTTTACCGGCGAAGTGACCAAGGTACAGGCTTTGCAGGCTTTTGCCGGTTTGGAGGTGTTTGGTGGCACCGCCCACGATTTGTTGACCTCGAACCTGGTAGAAGTGGTGTTGACCTACCAATCGGAATTGGTGAACAGCACGTTGCGCGAGGTGGATTTCCGCACGTTGTTTGATGCCGGTGTGGTGGGCATTCGCCGGGGTGATCGGCGGTTGACTGGCCAACTCGGACACATTGAGTTGCGGGTAGGCGATTGCCTGTTGCTGGCAGTGGGCTCGGATTTTTGGCAGCGCAAGAATCTGGAACGCAATTTCCACGTACTCAGTGATGTGCCACTGCGGCCCGCACTCTCGGTGGGGGAGAACCGTTTGGTAATGGGTGGCTTTGCGCTGGTGATTGGGCTGTCCACTTTGTCGGTGTTACCGCTCTTGTATGGGTTGTTGCTGCTGCTGGGCGTATTGTTGGCGAGCCGTATCCTGACACCGGGTGAGTTGCGCCGGCGTTTTCCGTTTGATTTGTGGTTGGTGGTGGGGTCGTCGTTGGCGATTGCCGAGGCACTGGACAGTTCAGGGGCCTCGACCTTGATTGCGGACAGTTTGCACATGTTGTTCAGCGGGCATGGGGTTTGGGGGGCGTTGTTGGGTGTGTATATGCTGACTTGGATCTTGACCGAATTGGTGACGAACAACGCTGCTGCGGCGTTGGCGTTTCCGATTGGGCTGTCCACCGCACAGGCCTTTGGGGTCAACCCCATGCCGTTTGTGATGGTGGTGGCCTATGCGGCCAGTGCGTCTTTTTTGTTGCCGTTTGGGTACCAGACGCACCTGATGGTGTATTCACCCGGGCGTTACCGCACTGTCGATTTTCTGCGCATGGGCTGGCCGGTGGCGCTGGCGTATGCGGTGGTGGTGCTGGCGTTGGTGCCGGTGTTTTTTCCCTTTTAGTTGGGCCGCATAGGCCGGAGACCACAAGCCATGTCATTCACTTTGCAACAACTGCATACCCTGTGTGCCATTGCCGAGGCGGCGGGGCGCGAGATCATGGCCGTCTATGAA
>JBLIZX010000173.1:0-3334 GCA_048860285.1 Macromonas sp.
CAAGCCGGGGGGCACCACCACGGGGCCAATCGACAGCGTGGTACACGGAAAAAACCGCTGCACACCGTGCCGATCTTCGCCGTGGATGCCACCGGCCAGCCGCGCCGGTTCGTCGAACAGCGCCAGCGCCTGCTGGGCAAACTCGGTCACGATGCGCTCGCAGCGTTGCTGCCAGTCTTCGCTCTGGAACAGGATGATGAAATCATCGCCCCCGACATGGCCCACAAAATCGCGTTGCGGGTCGCAGTGTTGCACGCACAGGCGTGCTACCAGCCGGATCATTTCGTCGCCGCGCCAGTAGCCGTACTGGTCGTTGAAGGGTTTAAAGTGGTTCAGGTCGGCGTAGCAGGCCACAAAGCCGATGTGGTGCGCCAACAGCCGTTCAATCTGCTGGTTGATGGGGATGTTGCCCGGCAAAAATGTGAGCGGGTTGGCGTGGCGCGCGGCTTCCAGCCGTACCTCGGTCAGTGTGCGGCCCAGTTGGTCGCCGGTGCCCAGCCCCACGTAGCGGCCCTGCGCGGTGATGATGAAGCCGTCTTTGAGGTAACGCTGGTCGTGCGAGGTAAACACGCGCAGCAGTTCGTCCAGGTTGTAGTGCTGTTCAATCAGGCACGGTGCGCGGTTGGCAAAAATCATGCAAGGCTTGCGCCCGTGCAGCTCGCGGAAGTACAGCGTGGCGTAATGGTTCATGAACTGTTCGCGGTTGATGAGCGCCAGCGGGCGCTCGCCCGCCACCACCGCCAGCGCGTGCAGGGTGGGGTATTGCAGGAACAGTTCATAGACCTCGTTGTTGGTGGTGCTGATGTGGACAGTGGGGGCCCACACCACTTGCAGGCTCCCGGTGTGGCCATTGCCAGGGGTGGGTGCCAGGGCGGGCTCACCCGTGACGCTGGGACTGTTGGGGGGCGGTGGTGCCGCTGTGGTGGGGCGTTCGTGCAGCACTGCCAAGGCGTGGTTGTGCAGTTGTAGCGTGGGGCGCACAGCGGGTTTGCCCAGCAAATAGCCTTGGCCATAGGGCAGTTCCAAGTCGTGCAACAGGCGCAAGTCGGCGGTGTTTTCTATGCCTTTGGCAACCAGTTGGGTGTCAAACACCTGTGCCAGCCCTTGCAACGCTTGCAAGGTTTGCAGTTTGTCGCTGTGGCGCGTCAGGTCGTGGCAAAAGTATTGGTCGATTTTGACGTAGGTGGGGCGCAGCTCCGACCACAGCCGCAGGCTGGAGCGGCCATCACCAAAATCGTCCAGCGCCAACTGGATGCCCGTGCTGCGCAGTTGTTGGCCCACACGCAGCAGTTGGGCAAAGTCGCGCACCCGTTCTTCTTCGGTGATTTCCAGCACCAGTTGGTGGGGTTGGATGCCGTGCAGGCGCACTTCGTCCACCACGCCGGGGGTGCCGTGCTGCTCGCACGCGTGTACCAGCGCATCCGCGCTGATGTTGATGAACAGCCGTCCTGTGGCCCCGGTTTGCCCCCACTGCTTGAGCGCCTGACACAGGCAAAACAGGTCGAATTCCCGTGCCAGCCCTTTGCGCGTGGCCAGCCGGAACAGCAGTTCGGGCCGCAGGTAAATGGAATCCTTGGGACCGCGTATCAGTGCCTCGTGCGCCCACACCGTGCCAGTGTGCAAGTCGGCAATGGGTTGGAATACGTAGCGCAACGCGTCGTCGCGCATCAGGCCTTCCAACACCCCTTCGTCGAGCGCTCCCCCCAAGGCAGCGTCTTTTTTGGACAGGTGGGTGGGTTGGATGGAATGGGGTTTTTTCATGGCACGGCGCAGTGTGAAACCGTGCAATTTACGGCCCGGTTGTGACGGGCGTGTTGCAAGTGCTGGCCCGCGCGCACTTGTGCCCTTGCCACTGGGTGACATCAAAACGACACCAAGCTGCCACAGGGGCGTTACGTTAAAGCCCTAAATTGGCCCAAGAAGACCTCTTTTTTCTTGGCATCACTTACAGGGAACAGCTATGAGCAAGACCATTATGGTGGTGGACGATTCGGCCTCTGTGCGCATGGTGGTGGGTATTGCGCTGCGTGGCACGGGCTATGCGGTGATCGAAGCCCACAACGGCAAAGATGCCGTGAGCAAGCTCACTGGGCAGAAAGTACACCTCATCATCAGCGACGTGAACATGCCCGAAATGGACGGTATCAGCTTTGTGAAAGCCGTTAAGCAACACCCCAGCTACCGCTTCACCCCCATTTTGATGCTCACCACCGAATCGGACGCAGGCAAAAAGCAAGAAGGCCAGGCCGCTGGGGCCAAGGCGTGGATGCTCAAGCCGTTCCAGCCTGAGCAGATGTTGGGCGCGGTGCAAAAATTGTGTTTGCCCTGAGGTTGTATACGCATGGACATGGAACAAGCCCTGCACCTGTTTCTGGCCGAAAGCCGGGAGCTGTTGCAGGACATGGAGGCCTCGCTGCTGGCGCTCCCTGCGGCAGACCACCCCACTGAACTCGTCAACGCCATCTTTCGGGCGGCACACACCATCAAGGGGTCGTCGGGGTTGTTCAATTTGCACCACGTGGTGGCCTTCACGCACATTACCGAAAGTGTGCTCGACCGCGTGCGCGATGGCCGAATCGCGCTGGAGGCTCCGTTGGTGGCGTTGTTGCTGTCGTGTGGGGACCACATTGGTGCGTTGATTGAAGGTGTGGCGGCGGGCCAGACCGAGGCCAGCCCGGCCCTCACGGCGCAAGGCTTGCCGCTGTTGGACCGTCTACGGGCGTATCTGGACGGCCAGACGGCCCCAGCGCAACCCGCCGTACCGCAGGCTGTGGTTCACGCTCCCACCGCTGCGTTGGAGGTGGGCGTGCGCCCGTGGCAGCTCTCGTTGCGTTTTAGCCCTGAGGTGCTGCGCAACGGCATGGATCCGTTGTCGTTCATTCAATTTTTGGGCACGCTGGCACAGGTGCAAGATGTGCGGGTGCTGACCGATGCACTGCCACCCGCACCCGAGATGGACCCCGAAGCGTGCTACTTGGGCTACGAGATTGCGCTGGACAGCGCCGCCGACCCTGCCACCATCGAAGGTGCGTTTGAGTTTGTGCGCGATGACTGCGAACTGCGCTTGGTGCCACGCGCCACACCAACCGGTGCAGAGTTGCAGGCCAGTGCACCGTTACCCGCACCGGTTACCGCCGCGTTGCCGATTGCGCCTTCCGTGGCCGCCAAGTCTGGTGTGGTGCCCAAGCCTGGTGCACATGCCCCGGAGGCGCGTTCGATCCGTATCGACGCGGACAAGCTCGACCAGCTCATCAACCTGGTGGGCGAACTCATCATCGTGGGCGCGGGCGTGAACCTGATTGCGCGGCGCGCCAACATCGCGGACTTGCAGGAA
>JBLIZX010000174.1:0-23156 GCA_048860285.1 Macromonas sp.
TGTCCAGCGGCAACTCGGCCAACTGTGCCGCCACACGCTGTACGTGTTGAATTTTTTCGGTGATATCGGCGCAACACAAGGCGGCCAATGCGTGTTGACGAAGTTCCATCCGTAGAATTGTAGGCATGACCATCTACCAGCTTGACGAACACACCCCACAAGTTCACCCCACGGCCTTTGTGGCCGACAGCGCCCAAGTCGTTGGTCGTGTCACGCTGGGCGCAGGCAGCAGCGTGTGGTTCAACACCGTGATACGTGCCGACAACGAACCCATGACCATCGGGGCGGGCAGCAACATCCAAGACGGCAGTGTGCTGCACTCCGACACTGGCTTTCCGCTCAGCGTGGGCGAGCGTGTGACCGTAGGGCACCAAGTCGTGCTGCACGGTTGCACGGTGGGCGACGAATCGCTGATCGGCATTGGGGCGGTGGTGCTCAACGGAGCCAAGATTGGCAAGCATTGCCTCGTCGGCGCGGGTTCACTGGTCACTGAAGGCAAAGAATTCCCCGATGGCTCCATGATTTTGGGCAGCCCGGCCAAAGTGGTGCGCCAGCTCACGCCCGAACAGATCGACGGCCTGCGCCGCAGCGCACAGCATTACATCGCCAACGCCCAACGCTTCCAAGCGGGCTTGAAAAAAGTGGGCTGAGGCCCACCTGCGCCACTCTTTCAAGGAATCTCTGTGTCCGAATTGCATAAATTTTTGTTCGATGGCGTGCCCGTGCGCGGTATGCTGGTGCGCCTGACCGACAGCTGGCAGGAAATGCTGCGCCGCCGCGATCAAGCCGGGGGCTACCCGGCCGCTGTGACCGAGCTGCTGGGTGAGATGTCCGCCGCCGCCGTGCTGATGCAAGGCAACATCAAGTTCAACGGCGCGCTGGTGCTGCAAATCATGGGCGACGGCCCGGTCAAGCTGGCAGTAACCGAAGTGCAACCCAATTTCAGCTTTCGCAGCACCGCCACCGTGACCGGCGAAGTGGCCGCCGACGCACCCTTGAGCCACATGGTCAACGTCAACAACCACGGGCGTTGTGCCATCACACTCGACCCCAAAGACCGCCTGCCGGGCCAGCAACCTTACCAAGGTGTGGTGCCGCTGTACGACGACCAACGCCACAAGCTGGAGCACCTGAGCGACGTGCTGGAACACTACATGCTGCAAAGCGAACAGCTCGACACCAAGCTGATACTGGCGGCCAACGAGCACACCGCCGCCGGGCTGCTGATCCAGCGCCTGCCCGCCACCGGTGAGGCCAACCTCTCCGGCACCGCCGCCACCACCGCACACGAAGACGAGATCGGCCAGAACGAGGACTACCACCGCATTGCCACCCTGGCCGCCAGCCTGACGCGCGACGAACTGCTGACGTTGGATGCCGACACCATCCTGCACCGGCTGTTTTGGGAAGAAAACCTGCTGCGTTTTGTGCCGCACGAAGGCACCTACACACCCCAGTTTGCCTGCTCCTGCTCACGCGAACGGGTCGGGCAGATGCTGCACAGCTTGGGCGTGGCCGAGGTCGAATCCATCATCGCGGAACAAGGCCAAGTGGAGGTTGGGTGCGACTTCTGTGGCGCGCAATACCGTTTTGACCCGGTGGATGCGGCGCAACTGTTTGTGCAAGCCGCCCAACAACCGCCCACACCCGCGCACACACACTGACAGAAGGAAACCGGCTCAACGCGCTCCGCGCTGGGCCAACAAATCTTGGAACAGGCGGCGTTCGCACGCCGGGTCGCTGCAATCCTCGCACCCCAGTGGATGCCAAGTTGGCGTGTTGAACGGTGCTGTGTGGTAGGCAGCATCGGCTACCAGTGCCTGTCGCAAGGCCGGTGCCCAACCCTGCGTACCACTGGGGTACAACACCTGCAATGGCAAACCCAGACTTTGCACAACGGCCCGCAAAGCACTGTCAGTGGCTTCGTCGCTGGGGGACAAGGGCAAGCCGGGATCGGGGGCCAGCAGCAGCACACGGCCAACATTGAACGCGGCACTGGCCTCCACGCAATCACGGGTTAACCGCTGAACTCGGGCTTGTTGCCACCAGCGCAGCACTTCCGATGTGGTACTGGCATAGGCAACACCCCACCGACGCGCCCAGCGTTCAGGCTGGGTACAGGGTGTGCCCAGCAACAACACAGCACCGTTCAAGGTGCGGGCTGTGCCAGTTGGACAAAAATCTCGTTGGGCTTGACCATGCCCAACTCGTAACGCGCCATTTCTTCCACCATCGCCAAACCTTCGCGCAGGTCGCGCACTTCGCTCACGAGTTGCTCATTGTTCTGGCGGGCCTGTTCGTTGGCCTGTGTTTGCAACGACAACTCTTGGCGCAACTGCGCCACCTGCGCCACATTACCGCGCCCAAACCACAGCTGGCCTTGCAGCACCAACAGCAGCAACAGCAAAAACAACGTGGTCAGGCGGGCAGGTGACATGGCAACTCGGTGGCAACAGGATCAACTGGCTTAACGCAAGTTGTAGAAAGCGTCACGGCCAGGGTACTTGGCCACGTCGCCCAGATCTTCTTCGATGCGCAGCAGCTGGTTGTACTTGGCCATGCGGTCGGAACGGCTCATGGAGCCGGTCTTGATTTGCAGCGCGTTCAGGCCGACGGCGATATCGGCAATCGTGCTGTCTTCGGTTTCGCCCGAACGGTGGCTGATGACGGCGGTATAACCCGCACGCTTGGCCATTTCGATGGCTTCAAACGTTTCGGTCAGGGTACCGATTTGGTTGATCTTGATCAGGATGGAATTGGCAATGCCTTTGCGGATCCCTTCCTTCAAAATCTTGGTGTTGGTGACGAACAAATCGTCGCCCACCAACTGCACCTTCTGGCCAAGGCGCTCGGTCAAATGGGCCCAACCGTCCCAGTCGCCTTCGTGCATGCCGTCTTCAATGCTGATGATGGGGTACTTGTCGACCCAGGTGGCCAGCATATCGGTCCATTGCTGGGCGGTCAGCACCAAACCTTCGCCTTCCAAATGGTACAACTTGGAACCGTCTGGGCCTTCCTTGCAGAACTCGGAAGCGGCGCAGTCCAGACCCAATGCGATTTGTTCGCCAGCGGTGTAACCGGCCTTGTCAATGGCTTCCAGAATCAACTGGATGGCGGCTTCGTGGCCATCCACCGACGGGGCAAAGCCGCCTTCGTCGCCCACGGCGGTGCTCATGCCCCGGTCGTGGATGATTTTCTTGAGCGCGTGGAACACCTCAGCGCCCCAGCGGATGGCTTCGCGGAACGACGGTGCGCCCACGGGCAGGATCATGAACTCTTGGATATCCAAGTTGTTGTTGGCGTGCGCACCGCCGTTGATGACGTTCATCATCGGCACCGGCATTTGCATGCTGGTGCTGCCGCCAAAGTAGCGGTACAGCGGCAAGCCAGCTTCTTCAGCGGCGGCGCGGGCCACGGCCATCGACACCGCCAGCATGGCGTTGGCACCCAAACGGCCCTTGTTTTCGGTGCCGTCCAGGTCGATCAGGGTCTTGTCGAGGAAGGCTTGCTCGGCAGCATCCAAGCCCAACACGGCTTCAGCGATTTCGGTGTTGATGTTTTCCACGGCCTTGAGCACACCTTTGCCCAAGTAACGGCTCTTGTCGCCGTCGCGCAGCTCAATGGCTTCGCGGCTGCCGGTGGAAGCGCCCGACGGCACCGCCGCACGGCCCATCACGCCGCTTTCCAGCAGCACATCACATTCCACGGTGGGGTTACCACGGCTGTCCAGCACTTCGCGGCCGACGATATCAACGATTGCACTCATGTGTTTACCTTTGGGAGGAGATGAAAAAAAGGACGAAACAGAACCTTGGACTCAAGCGCCGAAGGCATTTTCCAGAAAACCGTGACGCTTGGTCACGCGGTCAAGATCCAACAATGTTTCCAGCAACGGTTTCATGTGTCGCAACGGCACCGCATTCGGGCCATCCGACCACGCTTCTGCCGGCCGAGGATGGGTTTCCATGAACAAACCTGCCACACCTGCGGCCACGCCAGCACGGGCCAGCACCGGCACCATGTCGCGCGCGCCACCGCTGCTGGAGCCCAAGCCACCGGGCTTTTGCACCGAATGGGTCACATCAAACACCACTGGCGCGCCGGATTTGCGCATTTCGGCCAAACTGGTCATGTCGGCCACCAGGTTGTTGTAACCAAAGCTGACACCACGTTCACAGGCCAAAAAGTTGTCTTCGGGCAAACCCACTTCGCGCGCGGCGGCGCGGGCTTTGTCGATGACGTTTGTCATGTCCCACGGCGCGAGGAACTGGCCTTTTTTGATGTTGACCGGTTTGCCCGACTGCGCCACCGCACGGATGAAATCGGTCTGACGGCACAAAAAAGCCGGCGTTTGCAACACATCCACCACGCTGGCCACAGGGTTGACTTGGGATTCGTCGTGGACATCGGTCAGAATGGGGACGTGCAACTGGCGACGCACCTCGTCCAGAATCTTTAAGCCCGCATCAAGGCCCACGCCGCGCTGGCTGGTGCCAGAAGAACGGTTGGCTTTGTCGAACGAACCTTTGTAAATCAGGGGGATGCCCAACTCGCTGCACATCTCTTTGAGCTGGCCCGCCACCTCCAGCGACATCTCCAGCCCCTCGATGGAGCAAGTGCCCGCAATCAAGAAGAACGGCTGCTCCAATCCGACCTCAAAGCCACACAGCTTCATTTGCGGCCTTTGTGTTGCGCCAAGCCAGCTTTGACAAAAGCGTTGAACAGCGGATGCCCGTCCCACGGCGTGGACTTGAACTCGGGATGGAACTGCACCCCCACAAACCACGGGTGTACGTCTTGCGGCAACTCCACAATCTCGGTCAGGTGCTCACGCTGCGTCAAGGCAGAAATCACCAGCCCCGCTTCGCGCAAACGGTCCAGATACTGGGTGTTGGCCTCGTAGCGGTGGCGGTGGCGTTCCGTGACCACATCGCCGTAAATTTGGTGCGCCAGCGTACCGGGAGCCACGTCGGAGCTTTGCGCGCCCAAGCGCATGGTGCCGCCCAAATCGGAGCTGGCATCGCGCTTTTGGATGGAGCCGTCGGCATCTTGCCATTCATCGATCAGGGCGATGACCGGATACGGGGTCTGCGGATCAAATTCGGTGGAGTTCGCGCCTTCCAAACCGGCCATGTGGCGCGCAAATTCGATGGTCGCCACTTGCATCCCCAAGCAGATGCCCAGGTAGGGCACCTTGTGCTCGCGGGCGTAACAGGCGGCGGCAATCTTGCCTTCCACGCCACGCTTGCCAAAGCCACCGGGCACCAGAATGGCATCGAACTGGCCCAGTTTTTCGGCCACATTGGCGGATGTGAGGGTTTCGGAGTCGATGTAGGTGATGTCGGACTTGACATGGTTGCGCATGCCCGCGTGGCGCAGCGCCTCGTTGACCGACTTGTAGCTGTCGGACAGATCGACGTACTTGCCCACCATCGCAATCTTGACCACCCCCTTGGGGTTGCGGGTCTCAAACACCAAATCGTCCCAACGCTTGAGGTTGGCGGGCGGCGTGTTCAGGCGCAGCTTGTCACAGATCAAGCCATCAAGCCCCTGCTCGTGCAGCACGCGCGGCACCTGGTAGATGGTGTCCACGTCGGGCATGGAAATCACGCCCCACAACGCCACGTTGGTGAACAAACTGATTTTGTCGCGTTCGTCGTCGGGGATCACGCGGTCGGCGCGGCACAGCAGCGCGTCGGGCTGGATGCCAATTTCGCGCATCTTCTGCACCGTGTGCTGGGTCGGCTTGGTTTTAAGCTCACCCGCAGCGGCAATCCACGGCACGTAGGTCAGGTGCACAAAGGCCGAATTGTTGGGGCCCAAGCGCAGGCTGAGCTGGCGCACGGCTTCCAAGAACGGCAGCGATTCGATATCGCCCACGGTGCCACCAATTTCAACAATCGCCACGTCCACCGCCTCGGGCGTGCCGTAGCCCGCGCCGCGCTTAACGAAATCCTGAATCTCGTTGGTCACGTGCGGAATCACCTGCACGGTTTTGCCCAAGTAATCGCCCCGGCGCTCTTTTTCCAACACCGACTTGTAGATTTGCCCGGTGGTGAAGTTGTTGGCCTTTTTCATCCGGGTGTTGATGAAGCGCTCGTAGTGGCCGAGGTCGAGGTCGGTCTCGGCACCGTCGTCGGTCACGAACACCTCACCGTGCTGCATCGGGCTCATGGTGCCGGGATCGACGTTGAGGTACGGATCGAGCTTGATCAGGGTCACTTTGAGACCGCGCGATTCGAGCAGCGCAGCCAACGAGGCGGAAGCGATGCCCTTGCCCAGAGAGGACACCACGCCGCCGGTAACGAACACAAATTTGGTCATGTCGCAAACGGGCTGTGGGCCCGCAGGAGTGTGAAATGGGGATTATAAAAGCGTGGCCCTGTCCGCACACCCTACACTTGCACGCTATGCCCTTTTCTACCCTTGGTTTATCTCCTGCGCTGCTGCAAACCGTGGCCGCGCTGGGCTTTGCGGCCCCTACACCCATCCAAACGCAAGCCATCCCGGCCATTCTGCACGGGCACGACGTGCTGGCCCAAGCCCAAACCGGCTCTGGCAAAACCGCCGCCTTTGCCTTGCCCCTGTTGCAACAGTTACAGACCCGCCCACAACCCGCACGCGGCCGCCGCCCAGTGCGCGCCTTGGTGCTGGTGCCCACACGCGAGCTGGCGGCCCAAGTGGGTGAGGTGCTGCGCCGACTGGCCCCGCCAGCAACGGCACTCAAAATTGCGGTGGTGTTTGGTGGCGTGTCCATCAACCCGCAGATGATGGCGCTGCGCGGCGGCGCTGATGTGGTGGTGGCCACACCGGGGCGACTGCTGGACTTGCTGCAACACAACGCACTGCGTCTGACCGACGTACAACATCTGGTGCTCGATGAGGCCGACCGCCTGCTGGACTTGGGTTTTGCGGACGAACTGCAACAAGTGTTGCAACAACTGCCCGCACAACGGCAAAGCCTGTTTTTTTCGGCCACCTACCCGCCCGCCGTGCAGGCGCTGGCCAGCGCATTGTTGCGCGACCCGGTACGGTTGCAGATCGACGACACCGCGCCTGCCGAAGCCTTGCAGATCGAACAACGCACCATTTTGGTGGACACGGCCCAGCGCACACCACTGCTGCGCCACTGGCTGCGCACCGAAGGCTGGAAACAAGTGCTGGTGTTTGTGGCCAGCCAATACAGCGCGGAACATGTGGCCAACAAGCTGTACGACAGCGGCATTTACGCCACCGCGTTTCATGGCGGCCTGAGCCAAGGTGCACGCCAACAGGTGCTGGACGAGTTCAAGGCTGGACGCTGGGATGTGCTCATCACCACCGATTTGGCCTCACGCGGCATCGACATTGCGCAATTGCCGGTGGTGATCAACTACGACTTGCCGCGCTCGGCGGTGGATTACGTCCACCGCATTGGGCGCACCGGGCGAGCAGGAGCCTCTGGATTGGCCATCAGCTTGGTCAGCCCAGATACGCAAGCCCACTGGCGGTTGATTGAAAAACGTCAAGGCCTCAATGTTTCTCTGGAAGAAGTGCCTGGCTTTGCCATCCAGACCAGCGCCAGCCATCCCCAGATGCCAGCAGCATCCGCC
Source organism: Macromonas sp. (assembly GCA_048860285.1). GTDB lineage: Bacteria > Pseudomonadota > Gammaproteobacteria > Burkholderiales > Burkholderiaceae_C > Macromonas_A. Next base: position 7,593 of record JBLIZX010000174.1, read on the forward strand.
GAAACAGCCAATCACAACAATCAGAATGCAATAAATCTGCCGGCCAACCACCCCAATGCCCCCGGCAATGGGGGCATCAAGGGCAAACGCCCCAGCAAAAAAGACAAATTGCGCGCTGCCGCAGCGGCCAAGAACCATGATGATGGCCTTGAAAAGAAGCGTTCTTGAATCCTAAAAGGCTAGTGACCATGGCCCGATTGAATCGACTTCCTCCCATTCACACCTTGGCTGCCTTTGAAAGCGCAGCTCGTTTGGGTGGGTTTGCCCAAGCGGCAGCCGAACTGTGCATTACCCCAAGCGCGGTAAGTCACCGCATTCGGCAACTGGAATCGTTGCTGGGGGAGCAACTGTTCGAGCGTTCATCCACAGGGGTACGCCTGAGCTTGGCGGGACAACGTACGTTGACGGGGGTGCGCGAAGCTTTCGATAAATTGTCGCTGCTGACGGCCAACGCCGAAACATTGGGCATGCGCCTGAATGTGGGTACCCCCCCGACCTTTGCACGCAACTTGCTGATTCCGCAGCTACCGGCGTTCTATCAGCAATGGCCGGACATTGAAATTCAGGTCATTGTTTCAGCTCCCATTCAAAATCGGCCAGAGCGTCAAGACGTGGACATTCGCTTTGGCAAGCCACCTTTTGATGAGCGCATTTCCATCAAACTGTTTGACGACCAGTTACTGGTGCTGACTGCACCCGACTACCTGACCCGATGCCCCATGTCAGCTCCGGCCGATTTGGCCCGGGCTGAATTGCTGCGTTCACCGTTGCTACCGTGGGGGCCTTGGCTGGCCGCTGCGGGACTTGAGGCACAAGAACCCACCCGAGGCCCAGTGTTTACCGATTTGGGTATTTTGTTGGAAGCCGCCGCCAGCGGGCTGGGTGTTGCGGTCTGCCTTAGCCGTGTGGCACAACGCTGGCAAGACAGTGGGCAACTGGTCAAGCTGTTCGACATCAATGTGCCGTCCAACAGCTCATACTACGCCTTGGTCGATGTCGAAACGGCCCAACGTCCAGAGGTGATGGCGTTCACAGATTGGTTACGCACCACCTTCGCTTGAGGGGCTCACTCGGGTTCTATCACCAGCACATGCAGATATCGGGGGCCGTGTGCGCCCAACACCAAACTGCCTTCTATGTCGGTCGTGCCGCTGGCCCCTGTGATCAGATTCAAGTTACGCGGCATGGACTGGCCCACCATCACAGCAGCGTAGTCATCCAAATACGGCAACAGTTTGTCACTCGACAACACCACCAAATGGTGCAACGGCAGGAAGTTGCCCAACACGGCCAAGTCTGATCCTGAGTGAAATACCAAAGAACCGGTTTCAGCAATACCCCAACGCGCGATGCCAACAGCGACCGGCTCCTTGGCCGCAAGGGTTTCGTGCACCTCAAAAGTTGACCAATCCAGCGCCCGCAACGCATCGTGTGGCTGCAAAGCAATCGACAAAGGCAATTCTTTGGCTTGCAGATAATCACTCACGGCCGCAGGCACCGCAGCCATCGATGACAGCCGACTGACCGTCGCGGCCACCCGAGGCGAAGTAACTTTTTCAATGAAACGGTTCGTTAAACTGCCAGTACCGGGTTCGGGGCGCGTGGCGACTGGATCTACCAGCAAAGCCTGCGCTGCGCTGTGCACACTGGCCACGTCCACACTGCGTTTTCCTAAGGCAACACGAACCTTGTTCAAGATGGTTTCACGGGCATTGCTCATGATGCTTGTCCTTTGTTGCGCTGATACTGGGCCATGAAGGTACTGGACTCAGGGACAGGAAAATCACGGTACTGCGTCCAAGCACCCAAGCCGGGCATGCGCCGGATCCAACCGTTTTGGCCAAAAAAACGCATGGCGCGCAGTGCCAGACGCTGGCTGATCCGATACAACCACGGTTGGGAAGCAATAAAGGTGTAAAGACCAAGCCCAACACGAACCGAGGTTGGTTCCAAGCCATCACGCCAAGAACGGTCTCGCCAACCGCGCAACAAAGTTGGCAGCGGAATTTTCACTGGACAGACTTCTTGGCATTTGCCATTCAGCGTACAGGCATGGGCCAAATCACGGGATTTTTCCAAACCGTCTAACACCGGCGTCAGCACGGCCCCCATCGGGCCGGGGTAGGTGCCGCCATAGGCGTGACCACCAAGCTGACGAAACACCACACAATGGTTCATGCAAGCGCCACAGCGGATGCAGCGCAGCATCTCGCGCAAGTTGGCATCGGCCAGCATCTTGGTTCGCCCGTTGTCTACCAACACGATGTGAAACTCTTCCGGGCCATCCAAATCGCCTTCCCGTTTTGGGCCGCAATGAAAAGTGGTGTACTGGGTCACTTCAGCACCCGTGGCCGACCGCACCAACAACCGCAACATGGCAAAAGCATGCGACAAGCTGGGCACCAGCTTTTCGATACCAGCCGTGACGATATGCACACGCGGCGGTGAGGTGGTCAACTCGGCGTTGCCTTCGTTGGTCACGGTGCAGGTTGCACCACTGTCAGCAAGCAAGAAGTTGGCCCCCGAGATCGCCACGTCCGCACTGAGGAATTTGTCGCGCAACTCGCGACGAGCACTCTCGACCATCGCTTCGATGGTTTCCTCTTGGTGTGGTTGCTGGTGCGACTGTTTGAACAGTACCGACACTTGCTCTCGCGTGCGGTGCATCGACGGCCAGATGATGTGTGAGGGCCGATCGCCGGCCAATTGCACAATATGCTCGGCCAAATCGGTTTCATAACGCTCAAAACCGGCCTCATCCAACGCATGTGGCAAGCCAATTTCCTCACCCAGCATCGACTTGACCCGAGTCACCCGCTTGGCGTTGGCCTGTTTGCACAGATCCACCACGATACGCGAGGCTTCCTCAGCTGTCGAAGCCCAATGCACCTTGGCACCCGAAGCAATCGCATTGCGTTCAAATTCCAACAGGTAGTGATCCAAGTTGGCCACCACGTGATCTTTGATACGCTTGCCCAAGTCACGCGTGGCCTCAAACTGCGGAAATGCTGCCACCGCCACAGCACGCTTGCGCTCGGCGTTGCCGGTGGTGCGTTCAATCGCAATTTTTAACGTCGGATCGTTCAGCGCAGCCTGCGCCCGATCATGGAAAGAAATGACCGAGGTTTGCATCAGGTCCTCACTTTCTGGGGGCAATGGGGGGAATTTCGGCTTTGCCAGCCAACACTTCGGCGGTATGGTAAACACGCACACTCGAACCGCAGCGTTGCAGTTTACCTGCCATGTTCAACAAACATCCCAGGTCACCACCCAGCAACACTTGGGCCCCGCTGCGCTCAACAGCTGCTGCCTTTTCGTTCACCACAGCATTGGAGATTGCCGGATACTTGACACAGAAGGTACCTCCAAAACCGCAGCAAACATCGTTGCCCTCTAACGGCACCATCTCCAAACCCTTGACGGCCGACAACAACTGTCGCGGCTGGGCAAACACGCCCAATTCACGCAAACCAGAGCAACTGTCATGGTAAGTCACTGTGGCTGGAAAATGGCATTCAGCAGGTTGGTGCTTCATCACATCGACCAAAAAACTGGTCAATTCAAAGCAGCGTTCGGCCAGACGCTTGGCACGCTCGGCCCAAGCTGGATCTTCTGCCAGCACCTCAGGGTAATGGGCTTTCACCATGCCCATACAGGATCCAGAAGGGGCCACCACATAGTCATACGGTTCAAAAATTTGAATGAAGCGCCGAGCCAGCGTGGCCGCATCGCGGGTATCGCCGCTGTTGAAAGCGGGCTGACCACAACAAGTTTGCTCAGCGGGCACTTCCACTTGACAACCCGCATCTTGCAACAGTTGCAACGCCGAAAACCCGATATTGGGCCGGATCGTATCGACCAAACAGGTCACGAACAACGCCACACGTGGGGATGATGGTTTGGTTGATTGGACGGAAGAATTACTCATTTTTTTCGGCACCTTCAGATAACTGGCGAGCAAGGTTTCTGGGAATGCCGGTGGTACTGGGCCACCATCGACAAACCCGGGTGACATTCAATGACGCTCAGGGCAGTGTGACACCGAGCAGCGGATCCGTCCAGTTCAACACATACATGGAAACCATGATCAACGCCCCCACCAATGCAATCAATGCTGTGACCAAATACACCAGCGGCATAGCCCGTTTGGCTGACCGTCCCAATCCTATCAGCAACAGGCCTGACAAGGTGATAGGCGTAAACGCCAGCAGTGCTTGAATACCAAGACTCATTTGCATTTGTTATCTCCTTCGTTTGCAATGGGACGGCATCCGGTCGTGTTAGCGGCTGGTTGGTGATCCTCTTGGTGGGTGATGGCGGTTGTGATGTGCTGTGGAAAACACGGTTGCGGGGCGGATTTTCGACAGCGGCGGCCGTACCGGCAAACGAATTTTTTTGACCACGACGTGCAAAAAGTTTCAGCGCGGGTTAACCCTGATTTGGGCCCATTCTGGCTTCCGCAGTGGTGATCGGGCTGGTTCAATCTGAACATCTACCAAACCTGTGTCCGTCCTGTAGATGCCCCACAAGGGATGTGGCCGGACAAGCTGACCAACACTCATGATCCATATGAAACATCGACCCGTTCGTTCCCTGCTGGTTGCCAACCGAGGCGAAATCGCTATCCGCGTGATGCGCGCGGCCACCGAAATGGGGCTGCGCACGGTGGCGGTTTATTCGCACGAAGACCGCTTCGCGCTACACCGCTTCAAGGCAGACGAAGCCTACCCAGTGGGTACCGGCCAAAAGCCGATTGCGGCGTATCTGGACATTGCCGAGATCATCCGCGTGGCCAAAGAGGCCAAGGTCGATGCCATCCACCCTGGCTATGGCTTTTTGTCTGAGAACCCCGACTTTGCCGATGCTTGCGAAGCTGCGGGCATCGCCTTCATTGGCCCCAAGGGTGACGTAATGCGCACGCTGGGCAACAAAGTGGCCGCGCGCAATTTGGCGCAATCGGTCGGCGTACCGGTGATGCCAGCCACACCACCACTGTCGCACGATGTCGATCTCGCCAAGGCCGAAGCACTGAAAATCGGCTACCCCGTCATGCTCAAAGCCAGTTGGGGCGGCGGTGGACGCGGTATGCGCATCATCCAAAACGAACAAGAGTTGCTGACCCAAATGCCCGTAGCGCGCAGCGAAGCACTGGCAGCCTTCGGCAATGACGAAATTTATCTTGAAAAACTGGTACAGCGAGCACGCCACGTCGAAGTCCAAATTTTGGGCGATTGCCACGGCCACTTGCTGCACTTGTTCGAGCGCGATTGCTCGGTACAGCGTCGCAATCAAAAGGTGGTTGAGCGAGCACCGGCCCCTTATCTCGACCCTGCCACCCGCCATGCCCTGTGCAAGGCTGCGTTGGAACTGGGCCGTGCGGTGAACTACACCCATGCCGGAACGGTCGAGTTCCTGATGGACGCAGACAGCGGTGCTTTCTACTTCATCGAAGTCAACCCACGTATCCAAGTGGAACACACCGTGACCGAGCAAGTCACAGGCATTGATCTGGTCAAAGCACAAATTGCCATCACCCAAGGCGCACAAATTGGGGTCGTCGATGGCATCGTGCCCGTGCAAGACGACATCCGCATCAAAGGGCACGCCTTGCAGTGCCGCATCACCACCGAAGACCCGGAGAAAGGCTTTGCACCCGACTACGGCCGCCTCTCGACCTACCGCTCCACCGGTGGCTTTGGGGTACGCCTAGACAGCGGCACCGCCTACGCAGGAGCGGTCATCACGCCCTACTACGACAGCCTGTTGGTCAAAGTCACCACTTGGGGAGTCAGCGCCGAAGATGCCGTTGCCCGCATGGATCGCTCGCTGCGCGAATTTCGCATCCGGGGCGTGGCCACCAACCTAGCGTTTCTGGAGAACGTGATTGCCCACCCGCTGTTCAAAAGTGGAGCTTGCACAACGCGCTTCATCGATCAAACCCCCGAGCTGCTCAAAGTCGTGCCCAAACGTGACCGCGCGACCAAGCTGCTCAAGTACTTGGGTGAAGTGACCGTCAACGGTCATCCCGAGATGAAAGGACGCAAACTACCTGCACTGCCCTTACCTGCGCCGATCAAGCCCGCCTGCGACCTCACACCACCCCCCACCCCCGGCACACGGGATTTGCTCAAAATATTGGGGCCTAGCCACTTTGCGCAATGGGTTAAAGCCCAACAACGCGTGCTGCTGACCGACACCACGATGCGCGATGCGCACCAATCGCTGTTGGCCACCCGTATGCGAACGCACGACATGCTGGAAATTGCTCCGCACTACGCGCGCTTGGTGCCAGAGCTGTTCTCGCTTGAATGCTGGGGTGGAGCTACCTTCGACGTGGCGATGCGCTTCCTCGGCGAAGACCCTTGGCAACGCTTGGCACAAATCCGGCAAGCTGTCCCTAACGTTCTGCTACAGATGCTGCTGCGCGCATCGAACGCGGTTGGCTACACCAACTACCCCGACAACGTGGTCAAGTTCTTTGTTCAACAGGCAGCCAAAACCGGTATCGATGTCTTCCGCGTCTTCGACTCGCTCAACTCGGTCGAGAACATGCGGGTGGCCATAGACGCGGTCAATGAAACAGGGACGTTGTGTGAAGCCGCTATCTGCTACACCGGCGATCTGTTCGATGACAAACGCAGCAAATACAACTTGGCTTATTACGTTCAAATGGCCAAAGAGTTGGAAAAAGCCGGTGCCCATTTGCTGGCCATCAAAGACATGGCCGGTGTCTGCCGCCCACATGCGGCTTTCGCCTTGGTCAAGGCCCTGAAAGAAGAAACCGGCCTGCCGATTCACTTTCACACCCATGACACCAGCGGCTTGGCCGGCGCCAGCGTACTGGCCGCGATCGAGGCCGGTTGCGACATCGTCGATGGGGCACTCGATGCCATGAGCGGCCTGACCTCACAACCCAATTTGGGGAGCATTGCCGCAGCATTGGAAGGCCGCACACGCGCCCCTAGCATCAACCCAGAAGCACTGCGCGGCCTGTCCCACTACTGGGAGGGCGTGCGCCGTTACTACAGCCCGTTCGAGAGTGAAATCCGCTGTGGTACCTCCGATGTTTACCGCCACGAAATGCCCGGCGGTCAATACACCAACCTGCGTGAACAAGCCCGGTCAATGGGGTTGGAACCACGCTGGCCCGAAGTCGCTGAAGCCTACGCCCAGGTGAACCTGCTGTTCGGAGATATCGTCAAAGTCACGCCAACCTCCAAGGTCGTAGGTGACATGGCATTGTTCATGGTCGCCAACGATCTGACACCCGATGACGTGCTCAATCCGCACCGAGACATCGCCTTCCCCGAATCGGTGGTTCAACTCATGCGTGGAGAACTCGGCTTTCCGACCGATGGATTTCCTGCCGAACTGCAACGCAAAGTCTTGCGCGGCCAAACACCTATGACAGGCCGACCCGGCGAGCACCTGCCTCCCGTCGATTTAGAAGCCGCGCGCGCACAGGCACAAAAACTCGTCGGTCACGTCGTCAACGACCAAGAACTGGCCTCTTACCTGATGTACCCCAAGGTGTATCAAAGCTACTGCCGCCAGCGCAGCCAATACGGCGATGTCAGCGTAATTCCAACCCCCACCTATTTTTATGGCCTGCAAGACCACGAAGAAATCGCTGTCACCATCGATCAAGGGAAAACGCTGCACTTGCGCCTAGAAGGCCGCACACCAGCCGATGACGAAGGCCAGTGCCGACTGTTCTTTGAACTCAACGGCCAACCTCGCATGACACGGGTTTCCTTGCTGGGCGCTGCGGTCAGCGCCAAAGCATTGCGCCAAGCCGAAGAAGGCAATCCCGCCCACGTGCCGTCGCCCATGCCAGGTACGGTGACGCGGCTAGCGGTCAAGGAAGGTCAACGCGTGCTCAAGGGCGATGTACTAGCCTCTGTCGAAGCCATGAAAATGGAAAGCTTGGTTTGTGCTGAACGCGACAGCGTGGTCAAAACCATCCATGTTCGGCTTGGCGACATCGTACCCGCCAAAGCATTATTAATGGAGTTGGCCGATTAAGGTGCAATTTCGCTACGTTACAGAACTTCACACACCTGTGACCGTGGAGTTATGAGCACATCCTCACGCTTGACTTGAGTCCTCAGCGGTAGATGGATGCTGCTCATAATGGCGCCGCGCGGCACGGGCCACAATTTCGACGTAGATGCGCGTAGCGCCACCCTGCACTTGCGCATCTACTGCGCCGGAGAGTTCGGCCACATGCACCGGCTGCGCTGTTTCTGCCGACGCACCGATCTTGCAATCAAAGGCCCAGTAGTCCGAACCGATGGGCATGGCACGGCTGCGCTCGCGTTTGAGGTACTTGCGCAACTCGTGCTTGAGCGCGTCGAGCACGCGGTCGGGGTGTTTGCCTTCAATGTGAAGCGGGAAAGTTTTTTTCATCGGCCCGATTATGCGTGTTGCCCGCCGGTTGCGTTACAGTGCCGCTGCCAGCCGCGCCACGCCTTCGCGGATTTTGTCCACGCCCACGGTGGCAAAGCTCAGGCGCAGGGTGGCCAGATCAGGGGCAGCGCAGTAGAACGGCGCACCCGGCACAAAAGCCACACCTTGGGCGATAGCGCGCTGGGCCAGCGTGTTGCCGTCGGCCACTTGGCCGCCTGCACCCGTCAAGCGGGCCCACACAAACAGGCCGCCTTGCGGCTGCACAAACTCGATGGCAGCGCCCACATCGGCGCGCAAGGCATCGCACATCACCTGGGCGCGCTCGGCGTACACGGCGCGCACACGGTCCAGCGTGGCGGGCATGCGTCCGGCTTGCAGGTAGCACGCCGCGGTGGCTTGGGCAAACGTGCTGGTGTGCGCGTCGCTGAACTGCTTGCACATCACCGCCTTGGCCAGCAATTCAGGCGGGGCGATCATCCAGCCCACGCGCAAGCCGGGCGAGAGCACCTTGCTCAAGCTGCCACAGTGCACCAAACAATCGCGGCTGCCGGGCACTTGGGCACTCAACGCCAGCAAGCTGGGGGGTGGCGGTGCGTTGAAATACAGGTCACCGTACGGATCGTCCTCCACCACCAACGTCTGGTACTTCACCGCCAGTTCCAGAATGCGTTTGCGCCGCTCCAAGCTCAACAACGCGCCGCTGGGATTGCCAAACGTGGGGATCAGGTACACAAACTTGGGCCGGTGTTCGGCGATCAGCTGCTCCAGTTGGTCCACTTGCACGCCATCACCGTCTATCGGTGCGCTGATCAACTCAGCGCCATAGAGGCGGAAACATTGGATGGTGGCCAAGAACGTTGGGCCTTCCACAATCACCTTGTCGCCGGGCGAGATCAGCGTTTTGCCCAGCAAATCCAACGCCTGCTGGCTACCGGTGGTGACGATCAACTGCTCGGGGGCCACATCGGTGGCCCCCTTGCTGGCCATGAAGGCCGCGAGTTGCTCACGCAGAGGCTGGTAGCCTTCGGTAGCACCGTATTGCAATGCCGCGCCGGGCGCTTCGGCCAGTGCCTGCTGGGTGGCTTGCCCGATGCCCTCCACATCGAACAACGCCGCATCCGGGAAACCACCCGCAAAGCTGATGATGCCGGGCTTGCCCAGCAGCTTGAACAGTTCGCGAATGGCGGAGGTTTCAACGTTGCCAATGCGGTCGGCAAAACGGACGGCGGATGCGTGCATAGGTGAAAATCGGGGCATGAAAAAAGAACAGATTGAGCGGTTTTTTGCCACCCTGCAAGCGGCCAACCCCCAGCCCAACACCGAATTGGAGTATACGAGCGTGTTCGAGCTGCTGACGGCGGTGCTGCTCAGTGCGCAAGCCACCGATGTCAGCGTCAACAAGGCCACGCGGCGGCTGTTTCCGGTAGCCAACACGCCCGCGCAAATATTGGCGCTGGGGCAAGAAGGGCTGGAGGCTTACATCAAAACCATCGGTCTGTACCGCAGCAAAGCCAAGCACTTGTTGCACACCTGCCAACTGCTGCTGGAGCGCCACCGCGGCCAAGTGCCGCGCACACGCGACGAACTGCAAGCCTTGCCAGGCGTGGGCCGCAAGACCGCCAACGTGGTGCTCAACGTCGCCTTTGGCGAGCCCACCATGGCGGTGGATACCCACATCTTCCGCTTGGGCAACCGCACCGGACTGGCCCCCGGCAAAACCCCGCTGGAAGTGGAACTCAAGCTGCTCAAGCGCATTCCCAAGGCCTATATGGTGGATGCACACCACTGGCTGATCCTGCACGGACGCTACATCTGCCAAGCGCGCAGCCCCAAGTGCGACCAATGCGCTGTGGCCGATTGTTGCGATTACGCCGCCCAGCAAGCCAAGAAGTCCCCGGCCAAAGTTCAACCCGCATGACCGCCCCCACCCCGCAACGCCGCCTGCCGTGGCTGGAGCCCGGCGATCCTTTCCCCCCCGTGGCCCATGCCTGGGGCGAGCACGACCCGGTATCGGGCCTGCTGGCCGCTGGCGGGGCGCTGGATGTGCCCACGCTGGTGCAGGCCTACACGCGCGGCATCTTCCCGTGGTTCGGGCACGACGACCCCATCCTGTGGTGGAGCCCCGACCCGCGCATGGTGCTGCGGGTGGACGACTTCAAGCTCCACTCCTCGCTGCGCAAAGAAATCCGCACCGCGCTGCGCCGGGGGCAACTGCACATTCGCATCGACAGCGCGTTCGAGCGCGTCATTCACGCCTGCGCGCACACGCCACGCCCGGGGCAAAAAGGCACCTGGATCGTCCCCGAGATGGTGGCGGCCTACACCGCCCTGCACCGTGCTGGCCACGCCCACAGCGTAGAAACGTGGTGGAACGGCGAGCTGGTGGGCGGACTGTACTGCGTCAACCTCGGGCGCATGGTATTTGGTGAATCGATGTTCAGCCACCGCAGCAACGCCTCCAAAATGGCTCTCGCTGCACTGGTGGCAGCGTGCCACGCCTGGGGTGTGACCGCCATCGATTGCCAGCAGAACACGCGGCACTTGGCATCGCTGGGGGCGCGCGAGGTGCCCCGCACCGACTTTCTGGCCCACGTGATGCCCTGTCTGGCCCAACCCTGCCCCAACTGGCGCTGGGACGACAACCACTGGCACCCTTGGCTTGCACCCACACACGCCCAGCCCACCACCCATGCTCCCTCTGCCTGAAACCACCGACCACAGCTTGCAGTTTTACGCCACCGCGTCGTACCCGTGCAGCTATCTGGAGGGACAACAGGCACGTTCGCAAGTGGCCACCCCAGCACACTGGATCGACAGCGACACCTACTCGGCACTGGTGCAACGCGGCTTTCGGCGCAGCGGCCTGTTCACCTACCGGCCCCATTGCGACAACTGCCAAGCCTGCCTGCCGTTGCGGGTGCCCGTGGCGGGGTTCCAACCCAGCCGCAGCCAGCGCCGGGCCTGGGCACAACACCAAGCGTTGCAAACGCACATCTTGCCGCTGGGGTTGGCCGCTGAACATTACGCGCTGTACCAGCGTTACCAACACGAGCGCCATCCCGGCGGTGGCATGGACGACGGCAACCTGGAACAATACGTCGAATTTCTGCTGCAAAGCCGGGTGGAATCGCGGCTGGTGGAATTCCGCCTGCCCGCCACCACGCCCGATGCCGTGGGCGAGCTCAAAATGGTCTCCATCATCGACCTGCTGCGCGATGGGCTCTCAGCGGTTTACACCTTTTACGACCCCGCCCCCCACACCAGCTATGGCACCTACAACGTGCTGTGGCAAATCGAACAAGCGCGAACCCTGCGACTGCCCCATGTGTATCTGGGTTACTGGATTGCCGCCAGCCGCAAAATGCACTACAAAGCCCAATACCAGCCCTGCGAAGTGCTGCAACAGGGGCGATGGACACGACTGCCACGTCAGCCTGGTGTGGATTTCACCACGTAAAATCAGGGTTTACGAGGAGACCGCCCGCCATGTCCCAACGCCCCGACAGCAGCCCAACCAACCGCCCCAGCGTACAAGTGATCGAACGCCTCTTTCACGTGCTGGAGGTGCTGGCGGCGCACCCGGAGCCGGTATCGCTCAAGGACATCAGCGAACACACCGGGTTACACCCGTCCACCGCACACCGCATCCTCAACGATCTGGCCTTGGGCCGGTTTGTAGAACGCCCAGAGGCCGGTTACTACCGCCTGGGCATGCGGCTGCTGGAACTGGGCAACTTGGTCAAAGACCGCCTGAGCGTGCGCGATGCGGCGCTGGGGCCCATGCGCGAACTGTGCCGCCAAATTCGCCAACAGGTCAACCTCAGCATCCGACAAGGCGATGAAATCGTGTACGTGGAACGTGCCCAAGGCGAATTGACCGGCATGCAAGTGGTGCGTGCCATTGGCAGCCACAACCCGCTGCACCTGACCTCGGTGGGCAAACTGTTTTTGGCCGCAGACGACCCGCAACGGGTGCGCGCCTACGCCACCCGCACCGGCTTGATGGGACGCACGCGCAACAGCATCACCCAACTGCCCGCGTTGGAACGCGAACTGCACACCTGCCGCCAGCTTGGTGTGGCCCGCGACGACGAAGAACTGGAAATGGGCGTGCGCTGCATGGCCGCTGGCATCTACGACGACCAAGGCCAACTGGTGGCCGGTTTGTCCATTTCTGCGCCCAGCGACCGGCTGGAAGACAGTTGGCTGCCCAAACTGCAAGCCACCGCCCTGAGCATCAGCCAAGTGCTGGGTTACCAAGGCCGCAGCACGGCCTGACCAGCCCTGTCAGCCGTTGCGGGAGCCGCTGCGGCCAGCGGCGTGCGAAGTGGTTTCAATCCAACGCCGCACCCGCTCGGCATCGCCCAAACGGGCAGCGGTGTTCGATGCGTCCAAAAATACCATGATCAACTGCCGCCCCGCCACGCTGGCTTGCATCACCAAACAACGACCTGCTTCTGAGATATAGCCCGTTTTTTGCAGCCCAATGTCCCAATCGGCGCGGTCAATCAAGCGGTTGGAATTGCGGTATTGCAACACACGCTGGCCCACGTCCAACTGGTAATCCACCGAGGTGGAATAATCGCGCAGCAAGGGCCGCTGGTACGCGGCGCTGACCAACGTGGCCAAATCGCGCGCGCTGGCGCGGTTGTCGCTGGACAACCCCGTCGGTTCGACGTAGTGTGTGTTGCGCATGCCCAACTGGTCGGCCTTGTCGTTCATCAAGCGCACAAAGCGCGACAGCCCCCCCGGAAAAGTGCGTCCCAGCGCGTGGGCCGCCCGGTTTTCGCTCGACATCAGCGCCAAACGCAGCGCCTCACCCCGCGTTAAACGCGAACCCACCGCCAAACGCGAACCACTGCCCTTGAGCGTGTCCACATCGTCGTTGGTGATGGTGATTTCCTCGTGCAATGGCAACTTGGCATCGACCACCACCAAACCCGTCATCAACTTGGTGAGCGACGCAATCGGCAACGGCACACGCTCGTTCTTGCTGAACAGCACCTCACGGGTTTTTTGGTCTAACACCAACGCTACCTTGGAACTGAGATTGAGCGGGTCGCTTTCCGATCCCAACCCCAATTGGGTCGCCACCGTGCCCGCAGCAGCAGCGGTCGCCACACGGCGGGGAGCCAAGGCCACCCGTTTGCGCTTCGCACCCGTTGTCTTGACAGCCACTTTTTTGGCCGATACAGCGGGCGCTGCCTGCACCAACGGCGCGCCACCCAACGCCAGTGTCACACCCAGCACCGCCGTGGCCAGCGGTTGCACCCAACGTTTCCAACGACTCATCTTGCTTGCTTTCTACGGCGACTTAAGAACGACTTAAGCCCGGATTGTAAAGATAGAAAGCAGATGCTGGCACATTGATACACGATGTGCCAGCTGTGACACCGAAATTATCAACCTTGCGCGGCCACGCGCTCGGCTTTGCTGTGCAATTTGTTGAGCGCACTCAAGTACGCCTTGGCCGATGCCACCACGATGTCGGGGTCGGCACCCACGCCATTGACCACGCGACCGCCGTGTTGCAAACGCACCGTCACCTCACCTTGGCTTTCGGTGGAGCCGGTGGTAATGGCGTTGACCGAATACAGCAACAATTCAGCACCACTGTGAACGTGGCCTTCAATCGCCTTCAGAGACGCATCCACCGGGCCGTTGCCATCGGCCTCGCCGGTGAATTCTTTGCCATCGACCGTGAACACCACCTTGGCGTGCGGACGCTCGCCGGTTTCGCTGTGCTGCGACAACGACACCAAACCGTATTGCTCTTTTTCGGGTGTGACGCTTTCGTCGCTGACCAAAGCCAGAATGTCTTCATCAAAAATTTCCGCCTTGCGGTCGGCCAACTCCTTGAACTTGGCAAAGGCGGTGTTGAGGTCGGACTCCGACTCCATGACAATGCCCAAATCCTGCAAGCGTTGTTTGAACGCGTTGCGACCCGACAACTTGCCCAGCACAATCTTGTTGGCGCTCCAGCCCACGTCCTCGGCCCGCATGATTTCGTAGGTGTTGCGCGCCTTGAGCACACCATCCTGATGGATGCCAGAAGCGTGGGCAAACGCATTGGCCCCCACCACCGCCTTGTTGGGCTGCACCACAAAACCCGTGGTTTGGCTGACCATGCGGCTGGCGGGCACGATCTGCGTGGTGTCGATGTTGACATTCAAGCCGAAGTAGTCGCGGCGCGTCTTGACCGCCATCACCACCTCTTCCAGCGAGCAATTGCCCGCGCGCTCACCCAAGCCGTTGATGGTGCATTCCACCTGACGTGCGCCACCAATCTTGACCCCCGCCAACGAGTTGGCCACCGCCATGCCCAGGTCGTTGTGGCAATGCACCGACCAAATCGCCTTGTCGGAGTTGGGCACCATCTCGCGCAAGGTCTTGATGAAATTGCCGTACAACTCCGGGATGGCGTAGCCCACCGTGTCGGGGATGTTGATGGTGGTGGCACCTTCGTTGATCACCGCCTCGACCACACGGGCCAAAAACGGCAGTTCAGAGCGGTAGCCATCCTCGGCGCTAAACTCGATGTCGCCCACCAAATTGCGGGCATAACGCACCGAACGCTTGGCCTGCTCCAGCACTTCTTCGGGGCTCATGCGCAACTTTTTCTCCATGTGCAACGGGCTGGTGGCAATGAAGGTGTGGATGCGCGCACGGTTGGCCCCCTTGAGCGCCTCGGCAGAACGCGCAATGTCGCGCTCGTTGGCACGTGAGAGGGAGCACACGGTGGAATCCTTGATGACATCGGCAATCGATTTGACCGATTCAAAGTCGCCGTTGGAACTGGCGGCAAAACCGGCTTCAATCACATCCACGCGCAGACGCTCCAACTGGCGCGCAATGCGCAATTTTTCGTCGCGGGTCATGGACGCGCCGGGCGATTGCTCGCCATCGCGCAAGGTGGTGTCAAAAATGATCAATTGGTCGCTCATTTGAATACTCCATGAGGCTGGCACAAAGCCAGCGGTACAAGACGTTAAAAGAGAGGGCCGCAACGTCCGCCCACAAAACAAACGGCCCGCTGCGGATGCATACGGGCCGTGGGTACGGAAAACGCGCGCGCTATCCCAACTGCCCGTATCGGAACAGTGCTAGTAGGGAAAAAGCGGTGGCGGTGTGCATGGGCTTCAATGTATCACAAAG
>JBLIZX010000175.1:0-7294 GCA_048860285.1 Macromonas sp.
TCCATGATGGCAAAGCCCACCAGCAGCACGCCCACCAGCAGCCACCAAACGATCTTGAGGGTTTCGTAGTCGATCATGATGTTGTTTCTCCCGGTATCAAGCGTGGGCAATGTGGTGTACGTCGTTGTCGTAGCGGCCCGTGCCCAAGCTGCCCGGCCCTTGGCGCGCAAACTTGACCATCAGGTACATCTCGACGATCAGCAGCACGGTGTAAAAGCCCACAAACCCTGCCAACGAGCCGTACAGGCTCTCCACGCTCAAGGTTGAGACACTCAAGTGTGTGGGCAGCACACCGTAAATCGTCCAGGGTTGGCGGCCGTACTCGGCCACAAACCAGCCCACCTCACACGCAATCCACGGAGCGGGCAGCATCCACAGCGCCCATTTCAGCAGCCAGGGCCGTTGCGTCATGCCGTTGGGCTTGAAGGTGCTGGCAAAGGCCAGTGCAAACAGCAGCAGCATGGCAAAGCCCAGCCCGACCATCAGGCGGAAGGCCCAGAACATCGGGGCCACGCGCGGCACCGTACTGTCCACCGCCTTTTGAATCATGTCGGGCGTGGCCTGGCGCACGTCCACCACGTACTTCTTGAGCAACAGACCAAACCCCAAATCGGCCTGGTGACGCTTGAACACCGCCAGCGCGGCCGCGTCCTGGCGGTTCTTGCGCAACGCTTCCAGCGCCACGACCGCCTCGATGCCACTGACAATGCGCTCGCGGTTCTTGGCCTTGATCTCGCGGATGCCTGGAATCTCCTTGTCCAGCGAACGGGTACCGATGATGCCCATCACCCACTGAATGTGCACGGCCCAGTCGTTGGCCTGCTTCTCCTCGTTGGGCCAGGCGATCACGTTGAAGCCTGCCGGGGCCGGTTCGGTTTCCCACATCGCCTCAATCGCGGCCATCTTGGTTTGCTGTGCTTCGCCCACCACATAGCCCGATTCGTCGCCCAGTACGATCACACTCAGCACCGAGGCCAGGCCGAACGCCGAGGCCACACGGAAGCTGCGTTTGGCAAACTCCACATTGCGGCCCTTGAGCAGGTACCAGCTCGAAATAGACAGCACGAACATGGCCCCGGTCACATAACCGGCTGACACGGTATGCACAAACTTTGCCTGCGCGTCCGGGTTGAACACCACGGCCCAAAAGTCCACCATCTCCATGCGCATGGTGTGGAAGCTGAACTCCGCCCCGACCGGGTTTTGCATCCAGCCGTTGGCGATCAAAATCCACAGCGCGCTCAAATTGGTGCCCACCGCCATCAGCATCGTCACCAGCAAGTGCTGCGGCTTGGACAAGCGATCCCAGCCAAAGAAAAACAGGCCGATGAAGGTGGACTCCAGAAAGAAGGCCATCAAGCCTTCAATGGCCAGCGGCGCACCAAACACATCGCCCACATAGTGCGAGTAGTAGGCCCAGTTGGTGCCGAACTGGAATTCCAGCGTGATGCCGGTCGTCACGCCCAGCGCAAAGTTGATGCCAAACAACTTGCCCCAGAAGCGCGTCATGTCCTTCCAGATGACGTTGCCCGTCATCACGTACACACTTTCCATGATCACCAGCAACCAGACCATGCCTATCGTCAAAGGCACAAACAGGAAGTGGTACATGGCCGTGGCGGCAAACTGCAGCCGCGAGAGATCCACCAATTGATCGGAAATCATGGGGTTGCCTCCTTTGAAGGCGTGCTGGCCGGGGTGGTGCCAGAAGCAGCTTGGCCGCTGATGAGGTGCGCCGCTGCACGTTCATGGTCCACCGCCACCCGGTGCTGGCTGAAGAACGCCCACCACAGGGCGGTGATCACGCACAGCTTGACCACAACGGCCAAGGCGAGCTTGCGTACCAGGACGCGGTGATGGTGGTGCATGGCGTGGCCATCCCAACA
The DNA here is from genome assembly GCA_048860285.1 of Macromonas sp. Classification (GTDB taxonomy): domain Bacteria; phylum Pseudomonadota; class Gammaproteobacteria; order Burkholderiales; family Burkholderiaceae_C; genus Macromonas_A. Next base: position 1,887 of record JBLIZX010000175.1, read on the forward strand.
CAGAAGAAACTGAGGAAAAATCCAGCCCCAGCATGGGGCTGGCAGAGGCGGCCGATCAACGAGGAGCGTTGGCCGCAGAACTTTGGAAGATGGTCTGAACCACAGGCCCCAACGTACGGGGCGTGATTAAAAAACAGAAGCTAAATAAATCAGGCGCGTGCGACACCTAACGGCGGGGCGCGCGATTGTGACGGTTGCCACACCGCCACCAGTACCGCGTTGCGGTACATGGACTTCAACCAAGCGGTGGACGATACATCGGCCTGCGCCACTTCGATGGTGTTGGCAGGCACCAAGCCCAGATCGTCGTGGTGCAAGCGGCACCACATGCACGAATCCATGCTGGCAAGCAACCCTTTGTGTTGTGCTGGTTGAGCAGCATCCTCCGTCGGCAGGGCAATCCGCACCATGCCAGAGGTCGAACACACCTCAACCCACTGCGGCACGCTGTTGCCGCCGCTGAAATGGATGCGGTTGGGTGTGGGCACCAATGCGGCGCACACCAAACACCACACAGCAAAACATGCTGTCCAGTAGCGGTACGGTATGCGATAGCGGTGCATGGTGTCAGATTGTATCGAGGCTTGTCTCAAAACTGAAGTGCAAACACGCAAAAACTTGGTGGTATCCAACAGCATGCTATTGGATAATGGTACTCTTACAGGTAGGGGTTTGTATTTTTCAAGGAGTGACGATGAAGACTGCCCACGATTTGGTGGCTGCTGCCAAGGCACGTGTCCAGGAAGTGACCGTGGATCAGGCCGAAGAGGCCATTCGCGAAGCTGATGTGCTCATTGATGTACGCGAGGCCGATGAGTACGCTGTCGGCCATGTGCCGGGTGCTGTATTGATACCACGCGGTTTACTGGAATTTCGCATGAGCAACACGCCAGCGATGGAGTCCCGTGGACTCAACATCGTCCTGTATTGCAAGACCAGCGGCCGCGCGGCGCTGGCGGCCTGCGCGCTGCAAGACATGGGTTACTTGAACGTGCGATCGATTGCGGGGGGCTTTGATGCTTGGCAACAAGCTGGCAAGCCAGTGGCCAAGCCCGAATTGCCTGCTTTCGATTAATTTTACGTACCATTTTTTAAGAGAATTTGGATGCAAGCCAATGTGGGTGGTATTGACCGTCTCCTGCGCATCGTCGTAGGCTTGACGTTGGTCGGTTTGGCCGTTACGGGCACTGTGGGTTGGTGGGGCTGGCTGGGTGCCATTCCACTGGCCACAGGACTGCTGCGCTTTTGCCCGGCCTATACGTTGCTGCGCATCAGCAGTTGCCCGATGAAAAAGCCCTGACACAGTCTGGGCGTGCGGCTTGCCGTGCTTTGGCTGGATGATGCACTTGGGTTGTTCATTTGTTGAACATCAAAATATGAAAACACAGCTGCCAACCGTGTATACCAGCCTCCGTCGTCAATCATGGCGTTTGTTCATCATCGGGTTGGTGTGGGGCCTCAACTTCAACACTTGGGCGGGTACTGGCATGGCGCTGGATGCGGTGGTGGAGTCGGTGCGACAAACCACCGTTGCCGCGCAGGTGTCGGGGGCGGTGGTGTCGCTGAGCGTGCGGCCAGGCGACAGTGTCCGTGCCGGGCAAGAATTGTTGCGCTTGGATGCCCGCGCCGCCCAGCAAGGCGCACAAGCCAGCGCTGCCCAGGTGCGGGCGGCACGCGCCAACCTTGAAGTGGCCAACAAGGAGCTGGCGCGCCAGCGACAGCTGTTCCAGCAGAACTACATCAGCCAGGCCGCGCTGGACCGCACTTTGGCGCAACAACAGGCCGCCCAGGCCCAGGTGCAGGCACTCCAATTGCAGACCGAGGTGGCACGCACGCAATCGGGCTTCTTTGTGGTGGCAGCTCCTTACTCGGGCGTGGTAGGCGAGGTGCCCGTCCAGCTGGGCGACATGGCCATGCCCGGCAAACCCTTGCTGCAATTGCACGATCCGACGCAGCTGCGCGTCACGGTGGCCGTGCCCCAGTCGGCGTGGGCACTGGCGCGACCGACCGGGCAGATCCGCATCGAGCTGGCGGGCCTGCAAGGCGGCACGCAGATGCTGGTGCCGACCCAGGCCCAGTGGCTGCCCACCGCCGACCCGAGTACCCACACCGTGGAGTTGCGGCTGGGGCTGCCCGCACAGGCCCACACCGCTGGCGCACGGCCCGGCCAGTTCACCCGGGTCTGGTTGCCTGGCGCAAGCGACGAGGGTCGCATCTTTGTGCCCACCAGCGCGGTGGTGCGCCGGGCCGAATTGAGTGCCGTCTATGTGGAAAGCGCACAGAAAGGACAGCGCCCGCTGCTGCGCCAGGTGCGCCTGGGGCCGGTACAGGGCGACCGGGTGGAGGTGCTCAGCGGTTTGTCGGCGCAAGACCGCGTCGTGACCCAGCCCGACATGACGGCACGCTGAAAGGCCGTTCAAGATGCAACAGGAACCGAGCGGGCACAGCCCTGGCACATTGGGCGTTTCGGGCCGCATTGCGCGCTGGTTCCAGAGCGCACACATCACCCCGCTGCTGGCCTTGGTGGCGCTGCTGCTGGGGGTGTTTGCCGTGTTGGTCACGCCACGCGAGGAAGAGCCGCAGATCAACGTGACGATGGCCAACGTCATCGTGCCCTTTTCCGGCGCTTCGGTGCGGGACGTGGAGCAGAGCGTGGCCACCCCCGCCGAGCAGGTGCTGTCGCAGATTGAGGGTGTGGAGCATGTGATGTCGCTGTCGCGGCCTGGCGTGGCGGTGCTGACCGTGCAATTCAAGGTGGGGGTGCCACGCACAGAGGCCTTGGTGCGTTTGCACGACACCATCCGCGACAACGCCGACTGGCTGCCGTCTGGCCTGGGGGTGCTGGAGCCTATCATCAAGCCCAAGGGCATCGACGATGTGCCTATCGTCAGCCTGACCTTGTTTGGCCGCCAGCCCGAGGCCAGCGCCTTTGACCTGGAACGTGTGGCGCACAGCATGGAGGCCGAGCTCAAGCGCGTGCCGGGCACCCGAGAGGTGCAGACCTTGGGTGGCCCGGGACGGGCGGTGCAGGTGCGGATGGATCCGCAACGCCTGGCGGGCTGGGGTGTGACGGTACACGAGCTGCGCCAGACCCTGCAATCGGCCAACTTGGGCCTGCCGGTGGGAGAGCTGTTGCGCGCCAACCAGAGCGTAGCGATTGAAGCCGGCCCCTACTTGGGCCATGCCAGCGAGGTGGCGGAGCTGGTGGTCGCGGTACGCCAGCAGCGACCCGTGTTCCTCAAGGACGTGGCCGAGGTGGTCGATGGCCCGCTGCCGCCCAGCCGCTATGTGTGGCACGGCCTGCCGCAATCGGCGGGCGGTGGGGAGTTCCCGGCGGTCACGCTCACCATCACCAAGAAACCCGGCGAGAACGCCATTGACGTGGCCAACGCGGTTCAGCAACGCGTGGAGCAACTGCGCAACACCGTGATTCCCGATGGTGTGGAGGTGGCCATCACGCGCAACTACGGTGCCACCGCCAACGACAAGGCCCAAAAGCTGATCCAGAAGCTGCTGTTTGCCACCGCCTCGGTGGTGGCCCTGGTGTTCATGGCGCTGGGACGGCGCGAGGCCGCCATCGTCGGCACCGCTGTGGTGCTGACCCTGACGGTAACGCTGTTTGCCTCTTGGGCTTGGGGCTTCACGCTCAACCGGGTGTCGTTGTTTGCGCTGATTTTTTCGATCGGCATTCTGGTGGACGACGCGATTGTGGTGGTGGAGAACATCCACCGCCACCAGCAGCTCTACCCCGAACGTACTTTGGTGCAGATCATCCCCGGTGCGGTCAACGAAGTCGGGGGGCCCACCATCCTGGCCACGCTGACGGTGATTGCGGCACTGCTGCCGATGGCCTTTGTGACGGGACTCATGGGCCCCTACATGGCCCCGATTCCGATCAATGCCAGCATGGGCATGCTGCTGTCGCTGGCCATCGCTTTTGTGGTCACGCCGTGGCTGGCCCGCCTGTGGATGAAACCTGTGCCAGCGGGCGCGCACCACGCGGGCCAGGGTGGCCTGTCGGCGCGGCTGCAGCCCGTATTCGAGTGGGTTTTTACCCCCTTGTTGCACCCGCAGCATGGGTGGCGCAACCGGGGTCTGCTGGCCCTGGGTGTGGCCGGTCTGATCGCCGTCTCGCTGGCCCTGCCAGCGACGGGGCTGGTGCTGCTCAAGATGCTGCCCTTCGACAACAAGTCGGAATTCCAGGTGGTGGTGGACATGCCTGCAGGTACGCCACTGGAGCAAACCGTCGCCGTGCTGCGCGAGCTGGGTGCCCACCTGGCCACGGTGCCCGAGGTAAGCCACTTCCAGGCCTATGCGGGCACCGCCGCCCCCATCAACTTCAACGGGCTGGTGCGCCAGTACTACCTGCGTGCCGGTGGCGAAGTGGGCGACCTGCAGGTCAACCTGGTGGACAAGCACCAGCGCAGCGCGCAAAGCCACGCCATTGCCACCCGTGTGCGCCCGGCACTCCAGGAGATTGGCCGGCGCTTGGGTGCGAACGTCAAGGTGGTGGAAGTGCCGCCCGGCCCGCCGGTGATGGCACCTATCGTGGCCGAGATCTACGGCCCGCAGGCCGAGGGCCGTCGTGCGTTGGCCCAGGCGATGCGCAATATTTTCGAGCAGACCGAGAACGTGGTGGACGTGGACGACAGCGGTATCGCTGCCGCACCGCGCCAGCTGCTGCTGGTGGACCGCCGTAAGGCCGCCATGCTGGGCGTGCCGCAACAGGCCATCGTGACCACCCTGCGCGCCGGACTGGCCGGTGAGGCTGCCACGTGGCTGCACGATGGCAGCAAGTACCCCGCCCCGGCCCTGCTCCAGCTCCCGCCCGAACACCACGGCGACCTGCAGACCCTGTTGCAACTGGGGGTGCGCACCGCCAGCGGTGCCATTGTGCCGATCCGCGAACTGGTGACGGTGAGCGACACGCAGCGCGAACAGCCCATCCACCACAAGGATTTGCTGCCGGTGAACTACGTGGTGGCCGACATGGCGGGCAGCCTCGACAGCCCGCTGTACGGCATGTTCCAGATGCGCCGCGCGGTGCAGGCGCTGACCGCACCCGATGGCGATACCGTGGCGGAGCACTTCATCCGTCAGCCTTCTGATGCTTGGCGTGGCTATGGCCTAAAGTGGGACGGCGAATGGCAGATCACCTATGAGACCTTCCGTGACATGGGGCTGGCCTACGCGGTCGGGCTGGTGCTGATCTACCTGCTGGTGGTGGCGCAGTTTGGTTCCTACCTCACGCCGCTGGTCATCATGGCACCCATCCCGCTGACGTTGATTGGCGTGTTGCCGGGTCACGCCCTCTTGCAGGCACAGTTCACCGCTACCAGCATGATCGGCATGATCGCGCTGGCTGGCATCATTGTGCGCAACTCCATCTTGCTGGTGGACTTCATCCG
>JBLIZX010000176.1:0-3531 GCA_048860285.1 Macromonas sp.
ACCGTGCGCCGCCGCTGGCCGCGCACCGCCTTGGCCTCGGTGGCCGCAGGCGGGGTGGCCGTGTTGTTGTGGTCGGCCAGCCAAGGGCCGGTGGTGGCGCAGACCAGCGCAGCGCCTGCGCCCGCCTCCACACCACTGGCGTAATCTGCTGCGCCGTTGGTGTCGGGGTTGCCCGATTTCAGTGCGCTGGTGGAGCGGGTGGTGCCGTCGGTGGTCAACCTCCGAACGCTGGAAAAACGCGCCGCTGGCCCCAAACCGGGCAGCCAAGAGGAGCAGATGCTCGAATTTTTCCGCCGCTTTGGTTTGCCGGTGCCACCTGGGGCTGGGCCGAAGGGGCCACGTGAGCGCGGCGAAGCCGAACGCCCGCGTGGTGTGGGTTCGGGGTTTGTGCTCAGCAGCGATGGCCTGATCATGACCAACGCCCACGTGATTGAGGATGCGGACGAATTGGTCGTGACGCTGACCGACAAGCGCGAGTTCAAGGCCAAGGTGGTCGGATCGGACAAACGCACCGACGTGGCGGTGCTCAAGATCGATGCCAAAGGCCTCAACCCCGTGCGCATTGGCGATGTGAACCGCTTGCGCGTGGGCGAATGGGTGATGGCGATAGGTTCACCGTTTGGGTTGGACAACACCGTGACCGCTGGCATTGTGAGTGCCAAACAGCGCGAAACGGGCGATTACCTCCCTTTCATTCAGACGGATGTGGCCATCAACCCTGGCAACTCGGGTGGGCCGCTGCTCAATTTGCGCGGCGAGGTGGTGGGCATCAACAGCCAAATTTACTCGCGTTCCGGGGGCTTTCAAGGGATTTCGTTTGCCATCCCGATTGATGAGGCGGTGCGGGTGTCAGAGCAGTTGCGGGCCCACGGCAAGGTCACGCGCGGGCGCATTGGCGTGTCGATTGACGAGGTGAGCAAGGAACTGGCCGAGTCGCTGGGCCTGTCCAAAGCCGAAGGCGCGTTGGTGCGGGGCGTGGAAGAGGGCTCCCCGGCGGCCAAAGCGGGTTTGGAGCCGGGTGACGTGGTGCTGGCGTTCAACGGCAAGCGCATCGAACGGTTCTCGGACTTGCCGCGTTTGGTGGGCAACACCCGCCCCGGCGAGAAAGCCACATTGACGGTGTGGCGACGCGGTGCGCAACGCGATGTGCGCCTGACGGTGGGCGAAGTAGAGCCCGACCGCGTGGCCAAGGCGGGCCCGGCTGCACCCGCCGCCAAGGCCCAAGGTTCGGCGCTGGCCCAGACTTGGGGCTTGGTGGGCAGCGACCTGAGTGCCGAACAGCGTCAAGAGCTCAAGCTCAAGGGCGGCGTGTATTTGGACGAGGTTTCGGGGGCGGCGGCGCGTGCTGGCCTGCGTGAGGGCGATGTGGTGGTGGCTGTGGGCAACCAAACGGTGAACAACCTCAAGGAGCTGGAAGCCGCACTGGCCAACGTGGACAAAAAACGCCCGTTCCATCTGCTGGTACGCCGGGGCGAATGGGCACAATACGCGCTCATCCAACCCGCTGCGCGTTGAAAAACCGTTTTTGCCTACAATCAACGTTCCACCTGGGCCGTTAGAGCGGGTGGTTTGCAGGCGCGTCAGCCCAGGCGCGCCTTTTTTGCGCGATGTCTGGCCAGCACCGCAAAATCCACCACCAGTCTTGTCCGAACCGAATACCCGTGATGAACCACATCCGCAATTTTTCCATTATTGCCCACATCGACCACGGCAAATCCACCTTGGCCGACCGTCTGATTTCGCGCTGCGGCGGCTTGAGCGACCGCGAAATGAGCGAGCAGGTGCTGGACTCGATGGACATTGAAAAAGAGCGGGGCATCACCATCAAGGCACAAACCGCCGCGTTGCACTACAAGGCCAAAGACGGCCAAATCTACAACCTTAACCTGATTGACACCCCCGGCCATGTGGACTTCTCTTACGAAGTCAGCCGTTCTTTGAGCGCCTGTGAAGGCGCGTTGTTGGTGGTGGATGCATCGCAAGGCGTGGAAGCGCAGACGGTGGCCAACTGCTATACCGCCCTCGATTTGGGCGTGACGGTGCTGCCGGTGTTGAACAAAATGGATTTGCCCAACGCCGACCCCGACAACGCGCGCGCTGAAATCGAGGACGTGATTGGCATTGACGCGACCGAGGCCATTCCGTGCTCCGCCAAGACCGGTATGGGCATTGAGGAGATTTTGGAGTTGGTGGTGGCGCAGGTGCCACCACCCAAGGGCAACCCCGATGGCCCACTGCGTGCCATGATCATCGACAGCTGGTTTGATGCTTACGTGGGCGTGGTGATGCTGGTGCGCGTGGTCGATGGCCAACTCAACCGGGGCGACAAGATCAAACTGATGGCCACCGAAGCCCAGTACAACGCCGAAAAGCTGGGTGTGTTTACCCCGCACAACGAGCCACGTCCGGCGCTGCGTGCGGGCGAGGTGGGGTACATCATTGCGGGCATCAAAGAGCTGACAGCGGCCAAGGTGGGCGACACCATCACGGCGGTCAAGACCAGCAGCGGGGCCAACCTCAACTTTGCCACCCAAGCGTTGCCCGGTTTTAAAGAGGTGCAGCCGCAGGTGTTTGCGGGCCTGTACCCAACCGAGGCCAGCGAGTACGACCAACTGCGCGATGCGCTGGAAAAGCTGCAACTTAACGACGCGGCGTTGCGCTACGAGCCGGAAGTGTCGCAAGCGTTGGGTTTTGGCTTCCGCTGCGGCTTTTTGGGGCTGCTGCACATGGAAATTGTGCAAGAGCGCCTGGAGCGTGAGTTTGACCAGGATCTCATCACCACCGCGCCCAGCGTGGTGTACGAGGTGGTCAAGGGTGACGGCGAAGTCATCATGGTGGAGAACCCGTCCAAGATGCCCGACGTGGGCCGCATCCAGGAAATCCGCGAACCGATTGTGACGGTTCACCTGTACATGCCACAAGATTATGTGGGCGCGGTGATGACGTTGGCCAACCAAAAGCGCGGTGTGCAAATCAACATGGCCTACCACGGCAAGCAGGTCATGCTGACCTATGAGTTGCCGCTGGGCGAAATTGTGCTGGACTTTTTTGACAAGCTGAAATCCGTCAGCCGGGGCTACGCCTCGATGGACTACGAGTTCAAGGAATACCGCGCGTCCGACGTGGTGAAGGTCGATATCCTGCTCAACGGCGAGAAGGTGGACGCGCTGTCCATCATCGTCCACCGCAGCCAGTCGGCGTACCGCGCACGGGCGGTGGTGGCCAAAATGCGCGAAATCATCAGCCGCCAGCAGTTTGATGTCGCCATTCAAGCGGCCATCGGGGCCAACATCATTGCGCGCGAAACGGTGAAGGCGCTGCGCAAGAACGTGTTGGCCAAGTGCTACGGCGGCGACATCAGCCGCAAGCGCAAGCTGTTGGAAAAGCAAAAGGCGGGTAAAAAACGGATGAAGCAAATTGGCTCGGTGGAAGTGCCGCAAGAGGCGTTTCTGGCCATCTTGCAGGTGGAAGATTGATGATGGCCGACAGCGAACAGAAAATGGCCGCCGTGACGGCGGTGGTGTTGGCCGC
>JBLIZX010000177.1:0-10224 GCA_048860285.1 Macromonas sp.
CCAAGACGAGCAACGCCGCCGTTTCAAGGAGCGCGAAGTGCATCCGCTCAAGCAATGGAAGCTCAGCCCGGTGGACTTGGCCAGCTTGGACAAGTGGGACGACTACACCCGCGCCAAGGAAGCCATGTTCTTTGGTACCGATACCGCCGATTCACCGTGGACGGTGGTCAAGAGCGACTGCAAGAAGCGCGCACGCCTCAACGCCATGCGCTACGTGCTGCACAAGTTGCCGTACACCAACAAGGATTTGGAGACCATCGGCAAACTCGATCCGCTGATCGTGGGCCGTGCCCACGTGGTGTATGAACGCGGTGAACAGCCCGGCGCGTTGATTTAACGCTCTCCGGGCAACCCGCTGCGCCTGGACTGGCAACGGTTCAGGCGCAGTGCCCGTTGCGCGGGCGCAGCGCCAGCAGCAACAACCCGGCCAGCAGTGCCATCGCCACAAAACACAAAAACGACCAGTTGGCAATCGACAGGCCTAGGAACGTCCAGTCGATGGCGGTGCAGTCGCCGCTGCCTTTGAAGATCATGGGAATGGCGCGCTGCAACGGAAAGGCTTCGATCATGCCGTACAAATCACGGCCACAGCTGTACGCCTCGGGTGGGTACCACTGTAACCAGCTTTGGCGCGCGGCGGTGAAGGCACCAAAGCCGGCGACAGGCAACAACAGCCACGCACCCCAACACTGGCCCCTGCGCGTGGGCGACAACGCAGCCAACCCCGCAATGGCTCCCACACCCATCAGCGCATAACGCTGCACGATGCACATGGGGCACGGCTCCAGCCCCACACTGTGTTGCAAGTACAAGCCAAACAACAGCAATGCCACACACGCAACGGCCAGCAGCGCCAGCACGCGGCGCGGACGTTGTGCCAACATTGGCAACATGGGGTTCACCACCAAAGCTCCTTCAAGCGGCAACGGGGGATGGCTCGGCTGCATGGCCCCGTGCCAGCCGCATCATGGCATCGATGTCAGACAGCAGGGCATCGGCAATCTCAGGCTCTAGCCGATTTTGGGCTTGCAACTGGCGCATGAAGTTGGTCACGGCATCGCGCGAGAGACCCGCACGGTAGGGCCGGTCTTGCACCATGGCCTGAAAGATGTCGGCGGCACGCAGAATGCGGGCCTCGAACGGCAAGGCGGTACCACTGACCCCAAAAGGGTAGCCACTGCCGTGCGCTTCTTCGTGGTGGTAGGCCGCCCACAGCGCAATATCTTCAAAACCGCGAATGTTGCGCAGGATTTGCAAGGTTTCAAAGCTGTGGGTGTTGATGACGAGGCGCTCGTCGTCGGTAAGTTTGCCGGGCTTGTCGAGAATGGCATCGGGCACGCGCAATTTGCCCAAATCGTGCAGCAAACCGGCGATTTCGAGTTTGTCGCATTGTTCGGGTGCCAAACCCAGACGCTGTGCCAAGCGGCGTGCCACACGTGCTACGCCAATGGAGTGTTCGGCGGTAAAGGGGCTTTTGGCATCCACAATGCGCGAGAAAATTTCGGCCAACTGGTGCAGGTCGGCCATGCTGGCGTGGTACGGCAAGCTGCTGGCTTGCATGTCGCGCAAATAGCTGGCCACGGCGCGCGGTTCCAGCAGCAGCCAAAAGGCTTCGTGCTGTGACACGCGCAAAAACACTTCGACCAGCTCAGGGGCAAAATAGGTGCCGCTGCGCTGGCGGATTTCGTCCTGAATGTGCAGGCGGTGCATGAGCACTTTGCCCGTGGCGTAGTACGGGGCGGCCAGCGCGTCCACACGGTCCACCAACAAAATCAGGTTGGCGGCTTGGGCCACTTCGGCGGGCACGCCCAAAGCGGCCATTTTGTCCCAGCGGGTGTGGTGGTAGCGTATGGGCAAGGCCATAGCAGCCAGCGGCGCAAAACGGTACAGCAAGTCGTGCCCGACGATCGCATGGTGCTGGGAGCCCGCCCAATCGAATTCTTCCACCAAGTGCTGGTGCATGGTGGTGGTGGACACCCCAATGTCGTGCAAGATGCCCAGATCGAACAGGTACGTGCGCTGTGCGGGCGACAAACCCAGTCCCTGTGCGCACTCTGCCGCCATGATGCCCACACGCTTGCCGTGCGCCACGTCGTCCACACCCACCAAGTCCAGCGCGTCGGACAGGGCGTAAATCACTTGCCGTAGGTCGGCTTCCAAGGTGTGGGCGGTGGTGGTCATCGCAAGGCAGCAGCGGACAAACAGGTGGATCAGCTTTCGACGAAAGCGCGCTCGATGACGAAGTCGCCCGGCGTGCTGGTGTTGCCTTCTTTGAAACCACGCTTCTCGCAAAGTTCCTTCAGGGTTTTAAGCATTTCGGGGCTACCGCAGATCATCACGCGGTCGGTTTCGGGGTTGAGGTCGGGCAACCCCAACTCACGCGCCACTTGACCACTTTCAATCAGGTTGCCGATGCGGCCTTGGCGCTCAAACGGCTCACGCGTCACGGTGGGGTAGTAGATGAGCTGGTTGCTCACCATCTCGCCCAAGAATTCGTGCTGCGGCAGTTCTTGGGTGATGTAGTCGCGGTAAGCCAGTTCCTTGACCTCGCGTACGCCGTGCATAAGGATCACTTTTTCAAAGCGCTCGTAGGTGTCGGGGTCGCGGATGATGCTCATCCACGGGGCCAAGCCGGTGCCGGTGCCCATCAGGTACAGGTTTTTACCGGGCAACAGGTAGTCCAGCAGCAGGGTGCCAGTGGGCTTGCGGCCCATGACGATGGTGTCACCGGGCTGGATGTGTTGCAGTTGGCTGGTCAACGGGCCATCGGGCACTTTGATGCTGAGGAATTCGAGGTGTTCTTCGTAGTTGGCGCTGGCGATGCTGTACGCCCGCAACAGCGGTTTGCCATTGGGCTGGCGCAGGCCAATCATGGTGAAGTGGCCGTTGCTGAAGCGGAAACCCGTGTCGCGGGTGGTGGTGAAACTGAACAGGCGGTCGGTCCAGTGGTGTACGGTCAGTACACGCTCTTCAATAAATGCGCTCATGGTGGTGGTAGAAAGGACAAAGGGTGCAAGGCACCGGGCACAGTGTAGCGCCGGGCACCGGGTATATCGGACACAAAGGGTTTTGCCACCGATGTGGCCTGCACGCAGGGCAAAGCTTGATACAGTCGGGGACGTTTTCAATGGGGGTGAATTGTGCCCGCTTACGTTCACAACCGGAAACAATAAAATTTTATGAGTTCATAACCTACGGGTTGAAAGAAAAGGATTGCACCATGGCACGTACCGTTCAATGTATCAAGCTGGGCCAAGAAGCCGAAGGGCTGGATTTTGCGCCCTACCCCGGTGAGCTGGGCAAGCGCATTTACAACAACGTGAGCAAACAGGCCTGGGCCGAGTGGCTCAAGCACCAGACCATGCTGGTCAACGAAAACCGCCTCAACCTGGCCGACGCACGTGCGCGCCAGTACCTGGCCCGCCAGATGGAAAAACACTTTTTTGGTGAAGGGGCCGATCAGGCCGCCGGTTACGTACCGCCCAGCGCCGAATGACGGCGGCTGCGGTGGCACACACCGCCCACGGCTGGCGTGTGCTGGAAACGGGCTTTGGAGCGGGCCAGCATTTTTTGGCCACGTGGCACGCTTGGCGGCAGTGGCGGGCACAAGCCCCCACCGCAGCGGTGGAGCCGCTGCATTTTATTTCGGTGGCCACTGGCCCGGCGGAACCCGACGACATCCGGCGCAGCGCCGCCGCTGATGTCGCATTGGCACCGCTGGCCGAGGCACTGGCTCAGCGGTGGCGGGGCTTGTTGCCCGGTACACACCGTTTCAGCTTTGACAACGACCAAGTACACCTGACGCTGTGCGTCGGCCCAATACCTATGGTGTTGGCGCAGTTGGACACGCCAGTGGACCAAGTGCTGTTGTACGAGGGGGTTCCACCCCACCATCCAGACATCTGGCACTTGGCCACCTTGAAGGCGGTGGCACGGCTGTGCCAACCCGGCACCCGTCTGACCGCCCCAGCCCCGGCGCAATCGGCAGCAGATACGCTGACACAACTGGGGTTTGTGCTGGACACCACCAATCAGCCACACGGGTTGCACGCCACCTACGCCCCACACTGGCCATTGCGCCGGGTGTTGCGTGCGGCTGAAACCACACCCCCACCACAACCACACCGGGCTGTGGTGGTCGGTGGAGGCTTGTCAGGCGCTGCTGTGGCGTACAGTCTGGCACAACGCGGTTACAAAGTGCAGGTGCTGGACAGCAGTACCCACCCGGCGGCGGGGGCTTCGGGACTGCCAGTGGGGTTGGTGGCACCACACACCTCGCCCGACGACAACGTACTGTCGCGCCTGAGCCGCGCGGGCGTGCGTGCCACCCTGCAACGCTGCGAGGCACTGCTGACAGCGGGTACCGACTGGGCGCACAGTGGCGTGCTAGAACACCGCGTAGAGGGCAAACGTGGCCTGCCCACGGGCGATGCGTGGCCCGAAGCCGGGCAGGAATGGAGCCGTCCTGCCAGCGCCGACACCTTGATTGCCGCCGGTTTGCCCACCAACACCCCCGCACTGTGGCACGCGCAAGCGGGCTGGTTGCGCCCAGCACAACTGGTGGCGGCACAACTGCAACACCCCAACATCGAGTGGCGTGGTGGTTGCAGAGTCGCACGGCTGGAACGCACCACCCAAGGTTGGCGCGTCTGGGGCGACGGTGACAGCTTGTACGCCGAGACCCCTTGTGTCGTGCTGGCGGCGGGTTATCCCAGCTTGGGGCTGTTGCAACACCTCGGTGGTGATGCAACACCGGTGCAGGTACCGCTGAACCCGCTGCGGGGACAAATTACCTGGAACCCGCTTACACCGAACGACCAGGTGCCGTTGCCACCGTTTCCGGTGAACGGGCACGGCAGTTTTGTCAGTGGCACCTTGGGGCCGGATGGACAACCCGGCTGGTTTATGGGGTCTACGTTTGAGCGCGGGGCCACACAAGGCCATTTGAAACCCGAAGACCAAACCGCCAACTTGACACGGTTGCAACGCCTGTTGCCAGAGGTAGCGCAGGCGCTGGCCCCCCAATTCGCCCAAGCGCAGGCCTGGGCGGCGGTGCGTTGCACGGTACCCGACCGGCTACCACTGGTGGGGGCGCTGGACGCGCAACGACTGCCGGGGCTGCTGCTGTGTACCGGCATGGGCGCGCGCGGCCTGACGTTGTCGGTGCTGTGCGGGGAGGTGCTGGCCGCCGAGTTGGCGGGTGAACCTTGGCCTGTGGACAAAAAATTGGCCTTGGCACTGGCAGCGCAACGTTGGCGGCGTTGATACCGCCAACGCCACCGTACAGGCAACGTCAATCGCCGTAACGCACCATCACGTATTCGCCCGGCGCGTCGCACACGCCCGTGTTGGGCAACAAGGTGCGGGCGGGCACGTCGGTGCCGCTGCTGTGCGCCACCATCCAGTCGCTCCAAGCCGTCCACCAGCTGCCGTCTTGGCGTGGTGCTGCGGCCTGCCATTCGTCCGCCGTGCGCCAAGGTGCGCTGTGCGGTGTGGTGAGGTACTGGAAGTAACGCCCCTTGTGACCCGGCTCCGACACAATACCCGCGTTGTGGCCGCCGTTGGTCAAGGCAAACGTCACATCGCCTTGCACCAAGCGGTGGATTTTGTACACCGAGCGCCACGGGGCCACGTGGTCTTTGACGGTTCCCACCGCAAACACCGGCACCCGGATATCGCGCAGCGACAGCGACTGCCCCTCAAACGGCATGTGGCCATCGGCCAAGTCGTTGTTGAGGAAGCAGTGGCGCAGGTACTGGCTGTGCATGGCAGCGGGCAGACGCGTCACGTCGGCGTTCCACGCCATCAGGTCGTTGGTGATTTCGTCTTCACCCAACAACCAGCGTTTGGTCTGACTGGACCACACCAGTTCGCGCGAGTGCAGGAACTGGAACGACCCAGACATCTGTTTGCCGGTGAGGAAGCCTTTTTGCGCCATCATGCCTTCGAGCATGTTGACTTGGGCTTCGTCGATGAGCACCCCCATTTCGCCGGGTTCGGTAAAGTCGGTTTCGGCGGCCATCAAGGTCAAGCTGGCCAGGGGTGAGACGCTGGCCATACCATCGCGGTGCGAGGTGGCGTGTGCGTCGCCTCCGCCCAGCGCGGCAGCGGCCATCGCCGCAAAGGTGCCACCCAAACAGTACCCAGCCAAATGCACCGGCTGCCCAGTGGCGTTGTGGACGTGGTCGAGCGCGTCCAACACGCCAGTGCGCACGTAAGCGTCCATGCCCATGCTGGCATCGCCTGCGTCGGGGTTTTTCCAAGAAATGATATAAACGGTGTGCCCTTGCGACACCAGCCAGCGCACCATGGAGTTGTGCGGCGACAAGTCCAAGATGTAGTACTTCATGATGCACGACGGCACAATCAGCACCGGCTCAGCATGGACTTGCTCGGTGGTGGGCGCGTACTGGATCAGCTCAATCAGGCGGTTGCGCAGCACCACGCGGCCCGGCGTGACCGCCACTTGCTGGCCGGGCATGGGGTCTTCTTTGCGGCGGCTGCGCGCCAGTTCGCTGCCCTCGCCACCATGACGCAGGCGGAACTCGTTCATGGCGTTGTCCATGCCTTTGATGAGGCTTTGGCCGCCGGTCTCCCACGCGGTGCGCATGGCTTCGGGGTTGGAGAGCAACCAGTTGCTGGGCGACAACGCGTCGATTGCCTTGAGGCCGTAGAAACGCATTTGTTCGCGGCTGTGGTCTTGCATACCGTGCAAACCACTGGCACCGCGCCACCAAGCTTCCCAGCCTTTGGTGGCGGTGGCGTAACCTCGCCACGGCCATTCTTGCCACAGCGGGTCGGCATAACGCGGGTCGGTGCGCATGGCCTGGGCCAAAGGCTCCACGGGGCGGGCCACGGCGGGTTGAGCCGTTTCGGCCTCGGGCCGCCCAGCTTGGGCCAGTTGCTGCAACGGTTGGGCTGCTGTGTGGGCCAGCGCCAACACTGCGTCGTTGTTCCAGTTCACGCTTTGCTCCACAGCTTGGCGGAACAAGCGCCAACGTGCGCCCGGCGAAGCGGCCAGATGCAGCGCCCAGTCGGTGTACGCCAGCGCCAGCGAGATGGGCGAGATACCCGACCACGCACGCGCCATTTTGGCGCGCACGCGCATGTCGATGGCTTCCGATACATCGTTGACGACATTGAGGGCCGCCGTTGGAGGGGTGGCAACAGGAGAAGTGGGGGTGGTCGTGCTCATGCCCGTAAATTAACAGATATTTGCCCCAATGCCCAATTCGATGGACTGGATCACCACGACGCGGCAACAAGTCGCGCTATTTTTATGCCCCTTGGCTATATAAAAACAAGAAAAAAGTCGTTTGTTTTTATGTAGAAAACCCCTACAGTTGCGCCCCATGCACGACCTTGCCTTTGTTTTTGCCGGATTTTTTGTCGGCCTGATTGTCGGCCTGACCGGCGTTGGGGGCGGCTCGCTGATGACACCGATCCTGATTTTCTTTTTCGGGGTGAAGCCCTACATGGCGGTGGGCACCGATTTGTTGTTTGCCGCCTTCACCAAAGCGGGCGGCACCATCAGTTTGATGAAGCAACGGCTGGTGCCGTGGCGGGTGGTGGGCCAACTGTGCGCTGGCAGCATCCCGGCGGCGCTGATCACCCTGTACGTGCTGCACCAACTCGGCCCGGCCAGCACCGAAGTGCAAAAGCTTATGACCACCACGCTGGGTGGCGCACTGCTGCTGACGGCGGGTGCCACCCTGTTCAAGGCCATTCGGATGCGCAAGCCCCCGGTGCGGGTGGTGTCGTCCGCAGGGCCGGTCGATAGCCCAGCTACCACCAGCGACGAAGTGGCCATGCAAGCGCGCCATTGGAGCCTGCCCGTGTTGTTTGGCGCACTGATTGGCACGCTGGTCACCTTGACCTCGGTGGGCGCGGGGGCCATTGGCGTGACGGTGCTGCTGGTGTTGTTTCCGCTGTTGCCGCTGCCCCGTATCATTGCGGCCGATATCGCCTACGCGGTGCCGCTGACGCTGGTAGCAGGCATGGGCCACGCCTCGTTGGGATCGGTGGACTGGCCGCTGCTGCTCAAGCTGTTGGCGGGCTCCCTGCCCGGCATCTGGCTGGGCTCACAACTGATGCACAAAACCCCAGAGCGCATCGTGCGTTCCATGCTCTCCGTGCTGCTGGCCTACGCTGGGCTTAAGCTGATTGCGCTGTGATCGACTGTAAAACTGTTTTTGACACCCTGAACCTGTATGTACCAATACACCGAATTTGACCGCCAGTTTGTGCACGAGCGCGCCGCACAATTCCGCGACCAGCTGCAACGCTGGCAAGCGGGCAGCCTCAGCGACGACGAATTCAAGCCCCTGCGGCTGCAAAATGGCTGGTACATCCAGCGCCACGCCCCCATGCTGCGCGTGGCGGTTCCTTACGGTGAACTGTCGGCGGCACAAGTGCGCGTACTGGCGCGTGTGGCCCGCGAATACGACCAACCCAGCGCCGAAGTGTTCCAAGGTGCCGTGGCCGCACAAAACAAGCTGGGCGATGTGCAACTGCGCGATGGCAAGGCAATTGGCAGCCGCCTCAAAACCGGCTATGGCCACTTCACCACCCGCCAGAACGTCCAGTTCAACTGGATTCCGATGAGTGCCGCCGCCGATGTGATGGACTTGCTGGCCACCGTCGGGCTGCACGGCATCCAAACCAGCGGCAACTGCATCCGCAACACCACCAGCGACGCGCTGGCCGGCATTGCGGTGGATGAAATCGCCGATCCGCGCCCGTTTGCCGAAATCCTGCGCCAGTGGAGCACGCTGCACCCCGAGTTTGCCTTCCTGCCCCGCAAGTTCAAATGCGCCATTGTGGGGGCCACCGAAGACCGCGCCGCCACCGGCTGGCACGACGTGGGCCTGCAACTGCTGGAAAACGAGGCGGGCGAAGTTGGCTTCAAAGTGATGGCCGGGGGCGGCATGGGCCGCACGCCGGTGATTGCCACCACACTGCGCGAATTCCTGCCGTGGCACCAGTTGCTGAACTACCTAGAAGCGGTGATCCGCGTCTACAACCTGTGGGGCCGCCGCGACAACATCTACAAGGCACGCATCAAAATTTTGGTCAAAGCGGAAGGCCAACGCTACATTGACGAAGTGGAAACCGAGTTCCAGCGCATTCTGGAACAAGACGGCGGCCCACACACCATCACCGCCGCCGAACTGGCGCGTGTGCAAGCCGGTTTTGTCGATCCGGTACTGGACTTCAGCAGCCCCGCCGCTGCCGCCATCACCGCCGAGGAACAGACCGAGTACGAGCGCTGGCTGCACCGCAACGTGCAAACACACCGCAACCCGGCCTTGCGCGCTGTCACGCTGTCGTTCAAGCGCGTGGGCCAATCGCCCGGCGATGCCACCGCCGACCAGCTCGACGCAGTGGCCGAACTGAGCGAACGCTTCAGCGCCGGTGAAGTGCGCGTCACGCACGACCAAAACCTGATGCTGCCCTGGGTGCGCGCCGACCAACTGCCCGACGTGTGGCGCGAAGCCAAGCGCTTGGGCCTGGCCAAAGCCAACGTGCGCCTGCTGACCGACATGATCGCTTGCCCCGGTGGCGACTTTTGCGACCTGGCCAACGCACGTTCGCTGCCGCTGGCCGATGCCATCACCGAGCGCTACCAAGACTTGGACGAGCTGCACGATCTGGGCGAAATCGATCTGCACATCAGCGGCTGCATCAACAGCTGCGGCCACCACCACAGCGGCCACATCGGCATCTTGGGCGTGGACAAGGACGGCAAGGAGTGGTACCAAATCACGCTGGGCGGCTCCGACGGCTCGACCCTGAGCGGCCCGGCCACACCGGGCAAGGTGATTGGCCCCTCGTTTGCCGCCAACGAAGTGCCGGACGTGATCGAAGCCATCCTCGACACCTACCGCGCCCAACGCAACAGTGGCGAAACCTTCCAGGCCACCGTCAAGCGCGTGGGCCTGGATCCGTTCAAAGTGGCCGCCAATGCCCAGCGTGTGGCCACCGCCCGCACCGATGCCTGATGCCGCCCGTTCACCCCACGACAACACGTTCGCCATGCAACTGCTGACCGCCCAAAACCTGCAAGACCAGCCCACTGCCGGAGCCACGCCCGGCGTGCTGACCGTGAACAACGATGCGGACGTGCTCGCGCTCGACCTGCAAGGCATCACGCGCATCGATCTGGTGTTCCCCAAGTTCACCGATGGCCGCGCCTTCAGCCAGGCGGTGGAGCTGCGCCGCCGC
>JBLIZX010000178.1:0-3871 GCA_048860285.1 Macromonas sp.
GGTGGGCGTATCGGGCGTGATTTGCAGCGTGTTGCCGGGCAACTGCACATCACCCCGCACCTGCACCGCTTCCACATGGTTCAGTGGCAACGTCAGGCCAAACTGCACTTGCGCGTTGCCGTCGATGCGGGTGTGTTGCAGCGCACCGTCGGTCATGCCGTGCAGGGGCGACTGGTTGACAAACGCCACCGCATCGCTGGCCGGGCCGGCCACATCGGCCTGCACGTGCAGCACCGGGTCGTCGAGCAGAAAGTTGTCGATGCGGGCCTCAGCACGCTGGGCGTGCAGTTGGGGCAGGCTCTGGGCGCGTCCACTGCCGTGGGCAATGCGCAGCGCCGCACCATCGATCTGCAATTGCGCCTGCACGCGCTCCAGCGGTGGCCAGGGCAGGCTGCCGGGCTCGGTCAAGGTGGGTGGCACGTACACCAGATCCACCCCACTCAATGCCGCCCGTACACTGAACACGCCGCTGCCGGGGCGCTCGAACGGAAAGTCCGCCAGATCGCCTTGCACTTTGAAGCTGGCATGGTGCGCCTGGCCATGTGGTACCGCTTGTTGCACATAGTGGCGCACCGCCGCTGGAATCACTACCGGCAAATAACGGTACACGCGCGCTGCGTTGGCACGTTGCAACTGGGCCTGCAAGTCCAGCCGACCCGGCAAGCGATCGGCGGGCGTGGTGCCGGTTTGCCACTGGCCGCTGGCGCTGCCCGCCATGTCGGCGTTGGCAAAACGCAGTTGTGGCACACGTACAGTCCATTGACCTTGGTTGGATTGCCAGCGCACCTCCGCTTGCAGGGTGTCGAACGGGATGTGGGCGGGCTCCAACACACCGGGCACCTGCACGCCGCCACCGGGGGCCAGTGCCAGTTGGGCCTGGCCACCGTGGGGTTGCGCGTCAAAGCGCAGGTGCAAGCCGTGGACACCGGGGCGACCCGGTGTGGGCGTGGTATCGGGGGCGCTGGAAGTGGTGGTCGCGGCAGGGGCCGCAGCCAATGTCAAGTCGCGGATGTCGCCTTGCACGCGCCAGTCTGTGACCGGCGTGGCATCCGCTGCGGTGTGGCTGCGCCACTGTGCGCGCAGGCTATGTACCCGGCCTTGGGGTTGCAGGCTGGCCAGTGGTGAGGCCATCGGCTGCGGCAAGGGCAAGTGGTCTGCCAACTGGTGCAGCAAGGCAAGGTCGAGTTGTTCGGCGTGCAGTTCGTGTGCGGTATCGGGGGCCATGTGCTGGCCCGCTTGGGGGGCGGTGCGGGTCTGGGTGTAACGCACGTTGCCGCCGGGCCAGTCCAGCCCGTCGTGGGTGCGAAAGGCCAGTTGTTCCGTGGCCCAGCTGTCGCGCAAGCCATCGTACTGCCAGTGCAAACGCCCGCTCAGGTGTTGCAGTTGCAAGGTGGGCTGCCCCGGCGCGAGTTGCACCGCTACTTCGCGCAAAGCCACATCGGTGGTCAAGGTGGTGGCGTGGCCGCGTTCCACCTCCAGCCAAGCGCGCCAGCCACCTTGCCCGGTCGGGGGGGCTTGGTTCGGTGGCCAATGCGCTTGCAGGTGGGGTGACAATGCCGCCAAATTCAGCTGGCGGGTTTCTGCGTACAGGGTGCCAGTCCAGTCTGGCCATTGGGCCGCCTTCAAGTGCCACAGGGGCTGGCGCAATTGGCCGCGCAAACTCAAACGCTGGCCCCAGTGCGCGGGGGGCTGTACGTCGAGACGAAAGTCGTGCGCCCGCCCGGCGTTGCGCTGCACCAGTGTCAGGTCGTGCCAAACTTCGGCAGCGGTGGTGGATGCGGCCATTTCGTCGTGCCAATGCAATTGCCCGCCACGCAGCACCCACTCGGGTTGCGAAAAAAACCAGTCCAGCCAGCGGGGCGGTGCGCTGTCGGACGACGGCACTACCGGCACCCCCGCCACCACCCACTGTCCCTGTGCGGTGCGCTGCACGTGCAGCGTGGCACCGTCCAGCACCAATTGTTCCAACCCCAGCCGCCACAACGACCGCGCCGACAACACCGCCTGCGCCCGTTCGATGTGCAACACCGTCTGCCCCTTGGCGTTGCGCACTTGCACACCTTGCAGCACCACGCTGGGCACCCAACCTTGACCGTCGGCCTGTACCGCCCCCAACTGCACCGTTTGCCCCAATGCCCGTGAGGCCAGTGTTTCCAGCTGCGGCAGCCAATCGCCAATTCGCGGCACAATGAAGCCGTGCAACACCACCGCGCTCAGGCCCAGCAACAGCACCCCGGCTGTGGCCAGCCACAACAACGCACGCACACCACGGGCCAACAGCCGCAGCGTGCGTGAAGGGTGGGAGGTTGCGGTACTCATGATTCTGCGAAATTAACACGGCCAACGCCTATCCCATGACCGAGACGACCTTGACCTTTGCCGTTCAGCGCCCTGCGGTGGCCGAACATTCCCGCTTTGTGCAGCGCATCCGCCGCCGCTACGACAAAGAACTGCCCCTGCTGCCCCCCGGTGCCCCCACGCTGGATGTGATGCGCACCACATTGGCCACCCTGCGCGCGCAAGGGCTGGAACTGGGCGCGGCGCTGCGCGTGCTGCGCCATCTGGTGATGGAGCGGCTGGTTGTGCTCGACACCGAATGCGCCGCACCGCTGCACACCGTCACCCGTGCCGTGACCGAACTGGCCGAACTCGCACTGGACGAAGCCTTGGCGCAAACCCAACTGGAATTGGACGACTTGTACGGCGCGCCCCTGTACGAAGACCCTGCCGTGCCCGCTGCCGTGGTGGCGGCGCAAGGGCCGGTGCTCAAACGCGCGGAGCTGTGGATCATCGGCATGGGCAAATTTGGCGCACGCGAGCTCAACGTCTCCAGCGACATCGACCTGATCTACGTCTACGACATGGACGGCGAGACCGCAGGCAACAGCGCCGGGCGCAACCGCATCACCAACCACGAATACTTTGCCAAGGCCGTCAAACGCATCTACGCACTGGTAGGCGATACCACCGAGCACGGCAACGTGTTCCGCGTGGACCTGATGCTGCGCCCCAACGGCAGCTCTGGCCCAGCGGCGGTGTCGCTGGGCGCGCTGGAGGAATACTTCCTGGTGCAAGGGCGCGAATGGGAACGCTTTGCGTGGCTCAAGAGCCGGGTGGTGGCACCGCGCGCCGCCGTCACCGGGGGCACCGCCCACGCCTTGCGTGGCGTGGTGCTGCCGTTCGTGTTCCGACGCTACCTCGACTACAACGTGTTCGAATCGCTGCGCAGCTTGCACCGCCAAATCCGCGACCACGCCAGCAAACGCGCTGCCGGACACCCCGAGCGTGCGCACGATGTCAAACTCTCGCGCGGCGGCATCCGCGAAATCGAATTCACCGTACAGCTGTTGCAAGTGGTGCGTGGCGGCACCTTCCCCGAACTGCGCCGCCGCCCCACGCTGGACGCACTGGTGCGGCTGCACAACGCCAACCTCATGCCCGCCGCCACTGCGCACGCGCTGGCCGAGGCCTATGTGTTCCTGCGCCAGGTAGAACACCGCATCCAATACTTGGACGACCAGCAAACCCACATCCTGCCCACACGCGACGACGATCTGGCCTGGATCGCGCACACACTGGGCTTTGCCGACACAGCGGCCTTTTTAAGCCAGCTCGACGCACACCGCGAGGCCGTGGCACAAGAATTTGACACCCTGCTGGGTGCCCAAGCCACCGAGTGCAACGGTGCGGCTTGCAACGGCAAACCGCGCAGCGGGGTCGAAGACCTGCAATCCGTGCTGCCGCAACTGCCCGAACGTTTTGCCGCCAAAGTGGCCACTTGGTGCGAACACCCGCGCGTGCTGGCCCTGCGCGAAGATGCCCGCGTGCGTCTGGCACGGCTGGTGCAACGCACCGGCGCGTGGCTCGAAGA
>JBLIZX010000179.1:0-5943 GCA_048860285.1 Macromonas sp.
TTCGGCCAACACGCCGGGAAAGTGGCCAATGGCGGCATCGATGTGGCCTTGGTCGAGCAAGCGGCGCGGGTCGCGGGTGGTCAAGGGCAGCACGCGCAAGGTCACGCCGGGGGCTTCACGGTCCAAGATGTCCACCAACTCTGGCATGATTTTGGCGGAAGTGGCATCGGCCATGGCCAGCACAAAGTGGTTTTGCGCGGTGGCGGGCTCGAAGGTGCCGGGGGCCAGCGATTCGCGCAACTGGCGCAGGGCATCGCGCACCGTGGGCCACAGCGTCAAGGCCAGCGGGGTGGGTTCGACACCGTAGCCGCTGCGCCGCACCAAGTCGTCGCCCACCAGCTCGCGCAAGCGGCGCAGGGCATTGCTGACAGCGGGCTGGGTGGTGGCCAGGTTGCTGGCAGCGCGGGTGAGGTTGCGTTCGGCCATCACCTCGTCGAACACGCGCAGCAGGTTTAAGTCTAGGGTGCGAAAGTTCAGGTCATTCATGTGTTTCTTTTATGGATGGCATCACCAAAATAAATTGGCTTATACCTCGGGTTTACCCTAACATTGCGGCCATTGAGTTGCCACGCAACCCTGCCCGAACCGAGAAACTCCATGCGCACTGTACCGAACTTTTCCGCATCCGCCGACCACACCTCCACCCCGCGCAGCGACAGCGACCGCGCCTTGTCGGTGTTGTTGCTGGCCGCTGCGGTAGCGGCATTGGCGGTGACGGTGAACCAGCTGATGGACACTTGGGCCGAAGACCAACTGCTGACCGCCTGGGTGGCGCTGTGGGCGGTGGTGTTTGCAGGCAGCTTGCTGCTGGCGGGCACCGCGCGCCGCATGGCACAGCATCTGGTGGCCGCCGTGACGCAATGGCAGCGACCTGAAGACGTGGCACACCACCACCGCATCATGGACGGCCAAGGCCGCATTGCACTGGAGGACCGCAACGTGCCGCATTACATCTGACCCCCACGCCGGCTTGTGCAGCTGGCATTGAATGGATCTCCTTGTCTCCTTGCAGCCACCCCCAGCGGGTGGCTTTTTTTTGCGCACCTGCCGCTGGACAGCGCAGGGCGGGTGCGGTACAACCACCCACATGAACGCTACCACTTCCCCTCCTGCTGGCCCCAGCTTCAAACGCAAAGTGCTCCAAGGTGTGGGCGTTGTTGTGGCCTTGGCCGTGTTGCTGCCAGTGGTCAACCCCACGGCCATCGTGCCGGCGGGCTCGCGCGGCGTGATGACGACCTTTGGCAAGATCGACCCGCAGGTGTTCACCGAGGGGTTGCACTTTCGCATTCCGCTGGTACAAACCATGCACCTGATGGACGTGCGTATCCAAAAAGGCGAAGGCTCGGGGGAGGCTGCATCGAAAGATTTGCAGTCGATACGGGCTTCGGTGGCGGTGAACTACCGCATCCGACCCGAAGCGGCGGTGGAGGTGTTCCGCAATTTTGGGCAAGAGATTGAGTACCGGCTGGTGCTGCCCTCGGTGCAAGAAGCGGTCAAGGCGGCCACCGCGATGTACACCGCCGAGGAGCTCATCACACACCGGCCCGAGGTGCGCAACAAGATCCGCGCCCACCTCAACGAGCGCATAGGCCGCCACGGCATTGCGGTGGAGGAATTTTCCATCACCAACTTCCAGTTTTCCAAATCGTTTGACGAAGCGGTGGAGGCCAAGATCACCGCCGAGCAGCAAAAGCTCAAGGCCGACCGCGATCTGCAACGCATTGAGGTAGAAGCGCAACAAAAGATTGCCCAAGCCAAGGCCGAAGCCGAGGCCCTGCGTGTGCAGCGCGAACAGATCACGCCCGACCTGCTCAAGCTGCGCGAGATCGAGAACACCAAGCTGGCGATTGAGAAATGGGATGGCCGCCTGCCCCAAACCAGCGTGGGCGGCGGCGCGGTGCCGTTCCTCAACTTGCCCGCAGGCAAGTGAGGCGACGGCTCAACCCGCGTTGGGCAACAAAAAGTCGCGGCTGATGCTGGCCCCCAGATCGTTGATGCGGTCGAGGAAGCGGGTCAGAAAGACGTGCAGGCCGCTGGTCATGATTTCGTCGATGCGGCTGTATTGCAATTCGGCGCGCAGTTTGCCTGCCGCGCGTTCGGTGTTGCCAGAGCGGCTGTTGGAGACTTGTGCCAAATTCAACACCACCTCGTTGAGGCAGGCCAGCAGGCTGCGGGGCATGTCGGCACGCAACATCAACAACTCGGCCACACGCTCGGGCGTGATGGCATCGCGGTACACCTTGCGGTACACCTCGAACGCGCTAACGCTGCGCAAGATGCCGCTCCAGTGGTAAAAGTCGCGCTGGTGTTCCATCGGGTTGCTGGTAGCGTCCAAATCGGGGCGGCCCGCGTGGAATTTCACGTCCAATAAGCGTGCAGTGTTGTCGGCGCGCTCCAAAAAGGTGCCCATGCGGTAGAAGTGGAAGGCTTCGTCCTGCAACATGGTGCCAATCGCCACGCCGCGCGAGAGGTGGGAACGGAATTTGACCCATTCAAAAAACTGCGATGGATCGCGTTCGATGTCCTTGCCGCGCAGCCAGCGGTTGAGTTCGAGCCAGGTGGTGTTGGCGGTCTCCCACACTTCGGTGGGCAGCACCCCACGCACGGCACGGGCGTTTTCGCGGGCAGCGCGCAAGCACGAGACGATGCTGGAGGGGTTGGTCTCCTCACGCACCATAAAGTGCAGCACGTCTTTGGCGTTGACCTCGCCGTGCAGGTACTCGTAAAAGGGCATAAGTTCGCTGATGCGCAACAGGCCTTGCCAGCCTTGCTGTGCGACGGCGCTGTTTTGTGGCAGCAACGAGGTCTGGTAGCTCACGTCCAGCATGCGGGCGGTGTTTTCGGCGCGTTCGGTGTAGCGCGACATCCAGAACAAATGGTCGGCGGTGCGTGACAACATGGTCTTTGCTTTCTGCGTGGGGGGGGCTGAGCTTCAGTCTTCCAGGATCCAGGTGTCTTTGGTGCCACCGCCTTGGCTGCTGTTGACCACCAAGGAACCTTCTTTCAAGGCCACCCGGGTCAGGCCACCGGGCACCATTTGCACTTTGTTGCGGCCACTGAGCACAAAGGGGCGCAAGTCGATGTGGCGCGGCGCGATACCGCTGTCCACGTAGGTGGGGCAGGTGGACAGGCTCAGCGTGGGCTGGGCGATGTAGCCTTCGGGCTTGGCCAGCAGCGCCTGACGGAAGGACTCGATTTCGGCCTGCGTGGCCGCTGGGCCGACCAGCATACCGTAGCCGCCCGCGCCATGAACTTCTTTGACCACCAAGTCTTTGAGGTGGGCCAAGATGTATTTCAGGTCGTCGGGCTTGCGACCCATGTAGGTGGGCACGTTGTTGAGGATGGGTTTCTCGCCCAGGTAGAACTCGATCATCTGCGGCACGTAGGGGTAGATGGACTTGTCGTCGGCCACGCCGGTGCCGATGGCGTTGCACAACGTGACGTTGCCCTTGCGGTACACGTCGAGCAAGCCCGCGCAGCCCAGCGTAGAGTCGGGTCGGAAGGCCAATGGGTCAAGAAAGTCGTCGTCCACCCGGCGGTAGATCACGTCCACCCGGCGCGGGCCGCGCGTGGTGCGCATCCACACAAAATCGTCTTTGACGAACAGGTCTTGCCCTTCCACCAGTTCCACGCCCATTTGCTGCGCCAAGAAGGCGTGCTCAAAGTAGGCGCTGTTGTACATGCCGGGGGTCAGCACCACCACGGTCGGGTCGCTGGGGTGGTCGGGGCACACGTCCAGCAGGGTTTCGAGCAGCAGGTCGGGGTAGTGCGCGATGGGGGCCACGCGGTTCTGGCTGAACAGTTCGGGCGAGAGGCGCATCATCATTTTGCGGTCTTCAAGCATATAGCTCACGCCGCTGGGCACGCGCAGGTTGTCTTCGAGCACGTAGTATTCGGCTTCGCCTTGACCACCGGGCACGGGGGCACGCACCATGTCGATGCCAGCAATGTGGGCGTAGATGCCACCGGGCACGTCCATGCCCACCATTTCGGGACGGAACTGGGTGTTGCCCTCGATTTGCTCGCGCGGCACCAAGCCAGCTTTCAGGATGTTTTGCTCGTGGTAGATGTCGTGCAAAAAGGCGTTGAGGGCGGTCACGCGCTGCTCTAAACCTTTTTCCATGCCCCGCCATTCGCTGGCGGGGATGATGCGCGGGATCAGGTCGAACGGGATCAGGCGTTCGGTGCCTGCGCCGTCTTCGTCTTTGGCACCGTACACCGCAAAGGTGATGCCCACGCGGCGAAAGATCATTTCGGCTTCTTCGCGGCGGGCCGCCATCACATCGGGCGTTTGCTGGGCCAACCAGTGGGCGTACTGCAAATAGTGTTCACGCACGTGCTCAGGCGTGGCGTGCATTTCATCGAAGGTGTATCGGGTCATAGGCAGCTCACTGGGTTGTTGTTATTCAAGCATAAGCAATTAGCGGGCCAACCAGCCACACACAGCAACGTGGCTGGACGTGGAGCACGGACTGGCGTGCAATTTGCTTGAGACCACGCTGCACGCCGCTGATCGAGCGGCGTGTTGGTGTCGTTTTACCTTGTTTCTACCGGAAGCCCTGTTATGGCCATTCACGTTGCGCTCAACCACATCACGCATTACCGCTACGACCGCTCGGTCAACTTGGCACCGCATGTGGTGCGGCTGCGTCCGGCCCCACACAGCCGCACCAAAGTGCTGTCGTTCAGCCAAAAGATTGAGCCGGTGCAACATTTCATCAATTGGCAGCAAGACCCGTTTGCCAACTACCAAGCGCGGCTGGTGTTTCCACAACCCACACGCGAGTTCAAGGTGACGGTGGACTTGGTGGTGGAAATGGCGGTCCACAACCCGTTTGATTTCTTTTTGGAACCGCATGCCGAACAGTTCCCGTTCCGCTACACCGAGAGCTTGCAGGCCGAGCTGGCCCCGTACTTGGTCAAAAGCAAGGCCACGCCGCTGCTGCAAGCGTATCTGAAGACCGTGGACACGCGCGAGCAGCGCACCATCGACTTTTTGGTGGGCATCAACCAAAAGTTGCAACAAGACATTGGCTACACCATCCGGCTGGAACCTGGCGTGCAAACGCCCGAGCAAACGCTGAAGTTGCGCACCGGATCGTGCCGCGACAGCGGCTGGCTGCTGGTGCAACTGCTGCGCCATTTGGGTCTGGCGGCGCGCTTCGTGTCGGGCTACCTGATCCAACTGGCCCCAGACGTGAAGGCGGTGGACGGCCCCAGTGGCCCAGAGGCGGACTTTACCGACCTGCACGCTTGGTGCGAGGTGTTCTTGCCCGGCGCGGGCTGGATTGGACTTGACCCCACCTCGGGCCTGCTGGCGGGCGAAGGACACATTCCGCTGGCCTGCACCCCCCAGCCGTCCAGCGCCGCCCCGATTGACGGTGCGCTGGACGCTTGCGAAGTGACGTTTGAACACCACATGCAAGTCACGCGCATTTACGAATCGCCCCGTGTGACCAAGCCTTACACCGATGCCCAGTGGAACGCCATTCAAGCCTTGGGCGAACAGGTGGACAAAGATTTGCAGGCAAGCGACGTGCGTCTGACGATGGGCGGCGAACCGACGTTTGTGTCGGCCCGTGACCGCGACGGTGCCGAATGGAACACCGCCGCCCTGGGCCCCACCAAGCGCAACTTTGCCACCGATTTGCTGTACCGCTTGCGTGAGCGTTACGGAGACGGCGGCTTTTTGCACTTGGGCCAAGGCAAGTGGTACCCCGGCGAGCAATTGCCACGCTGGGCACTGTCGCTGTTTTGGCGCGCTGACGGCGAACCCATTTGGCACAACCCCGCTCGGCTGGCCGATGAACGCGACGAAGCCCGTTACACCACCGCCGATGCCGAACGCTTTGCGCACACGTTGGCCCGCACATTGGGCGTGCCCACGGCACACGTTACCCCAGGCCACGAGGACACGTGGTACCACCTGTGGCGCGAACGCAG
>JBLIZX010000180.1:0-2247 GCA_048860285.1 Macromonas sp.
CGTGGCGGCTCCGGCTGCGGCGGGCACCACCAAGAGCAAGCGTGCTCCCCGTCCTGCGAAGTACAAGTACCAGGAAGACGGTCAGGAGAAGACCTGGACCGGTCAGGGTCGTATGCCCAAGGCCATCGAGAAAGAAGCGGCGGCCACCCCGGGTGTGGAACTGCTGATGAACGACTCCCAGAACGACCAGTCCAAGCAGAACGACCAGATCGACGTATCTATTCACCAGGACGGGGTTGACGGCATCAGTTCTGCCGGGATGGGATAATCTGTCTTCTCGATGCACGCCCTGACCACGGCCCTCAACCACTCCTGTGGGCAGCGGCCCAATCGCTTGCCGGTCTCCACCAACGACAGGATGCGCTGGCGAAACAGCTCGCCCCGGTGAGACCACACGCCGTAGCTACCCTTGCGCCAGAGCACATAGCCACGCAGCGCCCGCTCCGCCTCGTTGTTGGTCAGCGCTATTTCGTCGTCAGTCATAAACCGCCACAGCATCTCGTCATCCCGCAGCAGCAACTGGCATCGTCCACGGTAGCGTTTGCTGCACAACAGGGCGCCGCGCTCCAACTGGCTTCGCCAGCTTTGCCGGTAACGCGCGAGCCTGCGCAGGTATTTCTGCTTGCTCAACGCACCGCTTTCCCAACGGTGCCGGGTACGAAACACCGCATCCGCCAGCAAGACCAACCGGGCACCGATGGGCTGGTTGCACTGCTCGCTACTCTCGGCGATGGCCGCGAGATTGCGGGCCACGTGGGCCCAGCACAGTTGCCGCTGGTCGGCGTCGATAAACCGGTAGCCGGCGTACTGGTCGGTCACCAGCACCCCGTCAAACTCGGCGCCCAGCAGCCGCTTGGCCGCCTCCTGACCACGGCCATAGGCCGTCATGAAGCAGACGGCTATCTTGCTCAGCGCCAGCCACATCCAGCGGCGCTCTCCACCCCGCTGATGCCGGGTCTCATCGGCATGAACGTGGGTGGCCGTCTGCACCTGCTGCTTGATGGCCTGGTAGGTCGGGGTGAGCATGGCACTCACCCGCCCCTGCGCCTCACTGATGGCGCCCCGGCTAAAACTCAGGCCGAAATGCTGTTTGAGCTGCTGCTGTATCTGGCTGACGCTCTGGTGAAACTGGCCGCTTTGCAGCGCGATGTAGCTGAGCAGATTGGCCCCCATCTGGCTGCTGCTGACGTTGTCTGGCAGTGCGGCCTGGGTCGTGCCGATACACCGTGAGCAGGTCGCACGATACAGTTGGTGTTCGGTGACGAGATAGCTCACCTCGGGCAGCTCGAACACCTGATGAACCTGATAGGGTTTGGCATGGGCCACCATGTCCCCGCCACAGCAAGCGCAATCGGCGGCAGGGTAATGCGGGACCAGGGTCAGGCGGGCATCAAGCGGATGCCGCTCGCGGCGATGTCCCTTGTGACCGGGCTGCGCCCCCCGTTGCTTGCCGGACGCCGGACGCTTGCGGGCCGGCGGCGGTGCACCGGGGCCGTCGCTGGAAGGCGGCTTGGAGGAGTTGCCGCTGTGCTGATTGAGGCGGTCCTCCAGCTCGGCGATGCGGTCGAGGAGCTTATAAATCAGCTCGTTGGCCTGCTCCAGAGTGGTGGGCATTCCCGCGGAATGCATGGTGTTTTTGCTCATGGGGGGAGCGTATCTAAGGAGCAGGATCAAGCAAGCAGGAAAGTGGGATCAAGAGACGATCGTCTCATTTTTCCTGTGTCAATACTGTTCCGGTGAATACTTACGTGACAAGATCCTGCCGTGGACGGCATTTTTCATTGAACATGAGCACCAACGGCGCAAGTACAACAAGCGCTGGGAACGGTATGGGAGTTATTGACTGCTAGGGGAGGGAATTAAGCTGGCCGCGCCCTCCGAAGAGGACGGGGCCGTAACTCCTTCTACGCTGACGCCAAAGGCTGGTAGATGAGATGCGCAAAGTGTAACGGTTACCCCGATGATTAGCAACCGACCGGCTGTATGGCGAAGTAATAAGGCGTGTATGCCGACACAAAGACAGATTCAAAAAAACAACCCCGGCGTAAGTTGCAAAGCAACCAAGAGGCCGGGGTCATGTTGCGGGCAACCTTAAAGAGACGCCCTCTTTCAGTCAAACATTTTTACCCCATTTTGTGATGGATAGAGTGGTAGTCGAGTGGATATCAAAGCAGGATCTCGAAGGCTCTTCAGCTAAGTGAGAGCCTGCTTGAAATATCAATATTACAAGGAGTTGCGATGCTACAT